>WRMR01000185.1 GCA_009776995.1 Planctomycetaceae bacterium
AAGTTTACCATCGCCCGCCGGACCCGGAAAATCCGGTCGTTGCGATGGATGAGCAGCCGATTCAGTTGCTCAAGGAGACGCGTCCCATCATCCCGGCCATGCCGACATGCAACAGTCACGCAGGCCATCCGGAGCGAGTCGACTACGAATACGAACGCAACGGCACAGCGAGCGTATTTATGTTTGTGGCTCCTTTTAAAAATTGGCGTCGCGTTGCGGTTCGGGAACATCGAACGAAGTTGGACTGGGCGGAGGAAATCGAGCGATTGGTGATGCACGATTTCAAGGATGCGAAAAAGGTGACGATCATTTTGGATAACTTGAACATGCACACAAAGGGTGCGCTTTACATGCGATTCGAGCCGGAGTATTGTCGTGAAATTCTCCGTCGTTGTGAGTTTGTCTTTACTCCGGTTCATGGCAGTTGGCTGAACATTGCGGAGTGCGAGTTGAGTGTGTTGACGCGACAATGTTTGTGCGGACGTATCGGCAGTAGGGATGAAGTTCGCAAGCAAGCCGCCGCTTGGACGGCCTGGCGAAACGATCATGCCAAAGGCCTCCACTGGCAATTCACCACCGACGACGCACGAATCAAATGGGACTCCGTGTACCCGAAATTCCACTTCGATAACGAATGATTATATTTTTAGTCAACTTCAACTTTTAGGCTGGACACAGCACTAGAAATCGTGCTGTTTGTCACCGTCAACGTGCCGGTGCAGGAAATCCCGCAACCATAAGAATTATTCCCAGTAGCCATGTTGCCGGAAATCGTGCTGTTTGTCACCGTCAACGTGCCAGTGCTGGAAATCCCGCCGCCGTAAGTATATGTAGAAGAAACCGAGTTCCCGGAAATCGTGCTGTTCGTCACCGTCAACGTGCCGTAGCTGTCAATCCCGCCACCGCCGGTACTGGAAGAAGTCGATGTGGCAGTGTTTCCCGAAATCGTACAGTCCGCCACCGTCAATGTGCCGGTGCTGTAAATCCCGCCGCCGCTGTCGGTGGTGTATCCCCCGGTGATCACCAATCCCCCAAGGCCAACCTCTGCATCTTCGACAATATTGAACACCCGCGATTGCTGATTGGCGTCAATGGTCAGCTTTTCCGTTCCCAGTGAGACAATCGTGACGCTTCCCTGTGTTGCGGCATTGGTATTGATGGCTAACTCCGAGCCGCCGAGTGTGACCGTGTTCACTGTTTCGGTCGTTCGCACAACGATCAGGTCGTTTTCCGGCGTTTGGGCGGCGGAGTTGATGGCGTTCTGGAGATTGGTTGCGGTGAGCTGCGACTCGGTGATCTCGATGACATTGTAATCCGCCATGTTTTCCGAAAGATTCAAGTCGGGATACGCCGCCCGAATCGTGTCGTAGTCCGCCGGAGTAATCGCCAGCATCTGCCGCTCTTCGAGTGGTTCAAAGAGCAAATGCCTGCCACTGGCACGCGAACGTGCTTTGCTTGAAATCAAACTGGTGTTTTCTCGTTTTCCAAAGACTTTTTCGATGAGATTCTTCATGGCAGTTGAAATATTCCGGTGAATGGTGTTTTGATAGGTTTATTTTCAGGGCAAAATCAAAATCGACAAGGTGAAATGATAAGCAAAACTAATAGGACACGGTAATTTTATCGGAATGTCTGGACTTTTTCAATTGGGGATACATCTTTTGAAAAAAGCGAAGCTCAAGCGGATCGGCAAGAAATGAAAAAGGCGGGACTTCCATCGCCGCTTCAAGCCCCGCCAAGGGCTTTACAAACCGACTTCAGTCCGCGCCCCTTGCGGGACACCGGACGTGAAGCTACGTTTGCATTAAGTTTGGCGGTATTTGAAGCGGGTAGCTCGACGCTCGCGCGTGATCTGATTGTATGATTGAATCGTTATGTGATCATGTGTGCTTTCAAAAACGGGAACAATATCGAACCGTACCTTTTCAGTATAGGATTATTGGCGAGAAATAACAAGAGGGCGGTTTTGCGGGAATGGCACAAAAAAATGAAATCCATCTGTTTTTTACCAACTATCATTGACAAAATTGTTGTTGGATTAAAAAAATATTTTTTGCTTGCATCTCGCTTTTGGATTTCCGATTTGTTATAATTACATCGCATTGTGGTTGTCAGTCATTCCTTGTGATTGATCTGCTGAACAATACATTGAACAAACCTAATATTCTATTGAGGAGAATTCCGATGTCACGTTTTGTTAGCACCTTGTTGATTGCGCTGATGTTTGTCGCCATTTCAAACGCTTCAGCCCAAACCGAAACAGCTTCCAACGACGCCACTTCAACAACATCCGATGCGGCTGAGACTCCGAAAAAATACGGGCAGTTTTACCAGCTGGAACTCAAAGACCAAGTCGGTGAAATGTTTCGCGATTTGAAAGTCATCAAGCGATTTGCCCGTCGTCTGCCGAATTTTTACAGTCAGGTGGTTTCCAGCGCACAGCGGGAAAAGGTTTACGAGATTCAAGCGGCTTATTTTGAGCCGATCGAAATGCTGACGCTTCGTCTCGAACGCCTCGTGGCGGAACGTGATGCTCAAATTGAAGCGGTTCTTACCGCCGATCAAAAGGCGAAAGTCGAAACCCTGACCAAAGAGTCGGCGGCACGCCGGACTACAACCCGTGCCGCAAACGCCAATGCAGACTGATCCGTCGCATTCACTGCACATACTTATTTGGTGCAGTTGACATGATTGCTTCGTTTTCTTCACAGGCTGGTCGTTGAGACGCACCATGGATTTCATCAAATCACGCCATCTTTTCGCGTTTACCTTGGTCGAGCTTCTGGTGGTCATCACGATCATCGGAGTTTTGTTTGCCTTGATGTTGCCTGCGGTTCAGTCGGCACGGTCTGCGGCAAGGCGAATGCAATGTGCAAATCATCTCAAGCAAATCGGTTTGGCGATTCACAATTACGAAAACGCCAAAAAATATCTTCCCCCGTCGTATTCGACCAACCCGAATCACAGCATTTTGACGCTCCTGTTGCCGTATTCCGAACAGTTGCAAACTTACGCGAAGGTCGATTTCACCAAACACTGGAGCAACCAGGCCAATTACGATGCCGTGCGGAACACGATCCCGGTGTTTTTGTGTCCGCAAACGCCGCAGGGTTCGCCGCGCAACCACGATGGTCGCGCGATTTACCCTTCGGATTACGCCGCTTGCTCCATGATTGACCCGTCGGTGCGCAACAAACTCGTCCGCGACGGCCTGATTACGCCGCGAGCCCCGCCGAACAAATCCGGCGGTCAGGGGGATGTTTCGCAACACAAGTATTACCGCAGTATGATCGTGCCGGACAAACGTGCGCTGTCGGAAAACAGCAACTGGGGCGGCCCGCTTTCGTTGGATGCCGTCAAGGACGGACTTTCCAACAGTTGGATGTTCTTTGAAGATTCCGGCAGACCGTTCTATTACGTCGAAAACCGGCGTTCAGGCAACCCGAATGATGCACCCAAAAATGGCGTTTCCGGTGCGGCCTGGGCGGATCACGAAGCCGACTTCTGGGTGCATAATGTTTGCAACGATTCCCAAATGATGAACTGTTCGAACAACAACGAGATTTACAGCTTTCATGCCGGCGGAGCGAACTTTCTTTACGGTGACGGCTCAGTGAGTTTTTCGTCCGAGACGATCCACCCGGAGGTTTTCGTTTCGCTCTTCACATGCAGTGCAGGGGATATCGTCAGCGGCGGGCGATAAGAACGTTGTCACAAACCAGAAAAGATGTAGGACACCATCCACGCATACCAGTTCATGGAACACCCGAATGTTTGGCGGGTTTGGAATTTGCCATCATGGATTATACTTTCGAACGTCATTTGGCTGGCATTAATTTTTTGTGACCTTTGTGTTAAAATATTTCAACACAAAGATCACCAGGGAGTACACAAAGTTCACAGACATAAAATACAAAGTCCATGGCGTTGTACGGTATAGCTGGTTCAATTTCGGGACTCATGATGAACATGAAAAACGAAACCAAATGACGTACATGTTGATTCCGTTGACAAAAACCGGCGTTTTGGGATAATCAACGGCTGTTTTGCGTGCCGGGTGTGGATTTGCTACGGCACACCAGTACCGTAACTATTCTTTCACCATGTCCGGCTGTCCAGCCTGATTTTTCGGAGAATGATCAATGACGCTTCCCCTTTCCAGTCCACAACTTAGTAATACGAATATCAAAAAAGTTGCCATTCTTTTCTCAGGAGGCCCCGCTCCTTCGGCCAATGCGGTCATCGGCAGTGCGGCACTCTGTTTCGCCCGGGCGGGCATCGAAGTTTATGGTATGCTCAACGGTTACACGCACCTGGAAAATCACAGGCCGGGTGACAAACTCGAAGAAGGTGTCGCATACATCCGCCTCGATAAAAACACAGCAGAAGGCTTGCGCTCCTCACGCGGAATTGTGCTGGGAACCGCCCGGGCCAACCCCGGCAAAGCACTGAAAACTCCCGAAGACCTCAAAGACGCAAAAAAACGCGAGCCGCTGATGAACGTCTGGCGTGCCTTGCACTCGCTGGAAGTCGATGCCCTCATTTCCATCGGCGGCGACGACACGCTGACCACCGCCGCAAAATTTCAATTGATTCAAAACGAACTGCCTGCCGACGAACCGCGAATCAAGGTCGTGCATCTGCCGAAAACCATCGACAACGACTACCAGGGCATTGATTTCACGTTCGGTTATTTTACCGCCGTCGAATACCTCGCGTCGGAACTGCGCAACCTGTTGGCCGACTCCGAAGCGACGCAAACCGGCTACATTTGCCAGTTGATGGGGCGGAAAGCGGCCTGGCTTGCTTACGGTGCGATGGTTGCCGGTGAAGCAAGCCTGGTCATTGGACTTGAGGACATCCCGAAGGAATGGGAAATGGAAGAGGAAACCCGCGACCCGGCCACGAGCGAAGTCATCCGCAACGAAAACCATGAACCGCTCATGCGCAAGGTCATTGACGTCAAGATGCTGGTTGACCGTTGTGTCGATGTATTACTTGCGCGTGAAGCGGAAGGCAAAATGAGTTTTGTCGTCGCTATTTCCGAAGGGATTGCCGAATATCTGCCGCTTTCAGAAATCGTGATGTGCCTCTCGCACGACGAATACGTGTCACTCAAGCCGGACAGCTTTGGACACTTCCCCGTTTCGCAACTCAAGTACACCAGTCGGCTCGGTCGGCTCATCGCGGATGAATACAAGAAGCGGACCGGCAAATCGCGCAAAATGGTCGGCTTGCAGTTCGGCTACGAATGCCGTTGCCACGCCCCGACAGCCTTCGACATTATTCTCGGCAGCCAGCTTGGCGTCGGTGCTTACCGTGCCTTGTGTGAAGCGAATCAAGACGCCATTATGGTCTCCGTGACCGGAAACCTCGATCTGGTTTATGCACCCTTCCAGGAACTGATTGATTTCTCGATTCTTCGTGCATACCAGCGACCGATTGCCGTCGGCAGTGACTTCCACCAACTTGCCCGCTACATCGAAGCCTGGGTGAAGTAAAGACTTACGCCAAAATAAACTGTTCAATCCATCAAAGCCACGACGGTAGCAGAACGATCGAACTGGAAAAACCGTTCCATAACTGTCGCGGCTCTGGTTGAAATGTGTCTCCGACAAAATGCTCACGTGATTTTTGTACGACTCAAAAGGGTTGATTTTGGCCGCCCAGACGTGTTCTTTGCTAAGTCGTTTTATTGCACGAATTTCAAGTATGTTTTTTCTGTTATATTTGATTTGTATTCTTGACTTATTCAATATATATTGTCTATACTAAATATCTTGTTTCACGATATTAATACGCGCTATTTCTACAGTTTATGACTCGAAAAGTCACACAAATGGCGACCTGGAACGTTGGCGACGGGGTATAACCATTATAATCCGTCTTTTTTGCAATCCTTGATGCCATTGGAAATCAATCCCGCCATGTCCCACACACCCAAACAGCAATCTGTCGTTTTGATTTCGTTGACACTGACCGCTTTGTTGGCCGGGCTTACGCTTGGCTGGGGCGGCTACAGGATGATGAATCCTGCGGAGCCGCAACAGCAAGAGGATAAACCGAAAACCACCGTCAACCTGGCACCCGTGCGTGTGGCGGATGCCAAAATAAAGGAGCTGGCGTCAGTGCGTCCGTTTATCGGGCGGTTGATCGAGTTGAAGAAGGTTGTTCTGTCGCCGGAAGTGACGGGCATTCTGGAAACGCTTGCCATCGAAGAGGGCGATTTTGTGACGGGAAACGAAACGGTTATCGCCGAAATCGACAAGACCTGGTCGGACCTTACCCTGAAACAGGCTGAGGCGCAAATTGCGCTCTATACGGTCCAGCTCGACTTGCAGCAAAAAGAACTGGAACGCCTGGAACGGCTTGCCCAGGGGCGAGTGGTGACTGAATCGGAAATCAACCAGCAGAGAATCGTCACCGAGCAACTGACGCGGCAGATCGCCCTTGCCGAACTGAACCGGGACGAGGCGAAAGAACGACTTGAACGCTCACAAATTGTCGCGCCTTTTGACGGATTTGTCGTGCGGAAGTCGGCGGAAGTCGGGCAACGTGTTACGAACGGCACGGAGCTTGTCGAGATCATCTCACGCGGCGAGGTGTATGCCGAAATCCCCATCGGTGAAATGTATCTGCACCAACTGAACATCGGCGACACAATCCCGATTTTCATTGAGGCACTCGGCCTGACGCTCGCGGGTCAAATCGAAGCGATTGTGCCTTACGGCCCCAGTTCGTCGCGCACGTTCCCTGTCAAGGTGTTGCTGAAAGACCCGGACAACGTGCTGAAAGTCGGCATGAGCGTGACGGCCTATATCGAGACGCGCTCTCCCAGCGAAGGAATCGTCGTGCCGAAAGACGCCGTGTGGATTCAAACCCAGGGCAACAGCGTCTGGGTGTTCGTGCCGAATGAGGGCAAGCCGGAGTCGGCGAAACCCGTGGCGGATGATGTTGTCCCGGAAACCGCAACGGAACAAACCGGAAAAGTTTACCAATACCCTGTCAATATTATTGTGCAAGGTGTTGAGGAATATCTCATCGAACCGAAATCCGGCGAAGGGACGGAACGGGTTATTGCCGGTGCGCAGGTGGTGATCGAAGGGCTGGAACGCCTTGCCGTCGGGCAGGAAGTGCGCGTCGCGTCGATCAACCCTGAGTTTATGGAAAACCTGCCCCTGGCGTTCGGCCATGTGACGATTGACCCGAAACCGCGAAAAGACCTGCTCGTCGAGGAAATCCTGGCCGAATCCCGAAGACAAAAGCGGGAACGGCAGGAGAGTGAATAGTGGCCGGTTAGTTGCGTCACCCTGGTGATGTGACGAAGTGACATGGCGTGATTGCTGTGCCTACAAGTAACTATCAATTTGCAAAAAAAAATGTGTACAAAAGAATTAATAAATATCGCGCATGACCAAAATAGTTATACAAAATACAGAAATCACAATTATTACCGTCGAAAATGAAGATTATATTTGCATTACGGACATGTTGAAGGCGAAGGACGGCGATTTTTTTGTTACCGATTGGTTGCGCAATCGGAACACATTAGAATACATTGGGGTATGGGAACAGGTATATAACCCCAATTTTAATTATGGCGAATTCGCCATAATTAAAAGTAAGGCGGGGTTGAATAATTTCAAAATCAGTGTCAAAGAGTTTGCCGAAAAAACGAATGCCATCAGTTTGCAAGCCAAAGCAGGTCGGTATGGAGGTACATACGCTCACAGAGATATTGCGTTTGAATTTGCAATGTGGATTAGTCCCGAATTTAAAATCTACATTGTCAAGGAATTTCAGCGACTCAAGGATGCTGAAGTAAATCCACTGCTTGGCGCATGGAACGTAACACGGATACTTAGTAAGGTCAACTACACTCTGCACACCGACGCAGTTCGCGATTTTGTTCTTCCGAAGATCGACATTGAAAGTGAAATTTCGTATGCCTAGTAGTCTCGCCAAAATAACATTTACAAACGCCCGTTAATATGTTATGATTTCTTTCATGGAGGAATTTTATGGAAGAAATCATTGCAAGGAAGTTTCACACGTTGCGGCTTGAGTGGAACGAACGTCAGCGTCGGCTTTGGGCTGCGGGCGAAGCGATGTGTCTGGGACGCGGCGGCGTTTCGCTTGTCAGTCGTGCGACGGGGTTGTCGCGCACAACGCTTCCCCTCGGCATTTGCGAGTTGGAAAGCGGCGATACCCTGACAGGGCATCGCGTTCGACGTGAAGGTGCGGGTCGAAAAACAACAACACAAAAACAATCGGCCTTGTTGCCTGCCCTTGATGCCATCGTCGAACCGACTGCCAAAGGTGATCCCATGTCGCCGCTTCGCTGGACGACGCACAGTACACGTCATTTGAGCAGGGAGTTGAACGAACAAGGGTTCGAGATTTCGCCAAGACAAGCTGCCGATTGTTGCATGAGTTGGACTATCAACTGGCCGCCAATCGCAAGTCGCTCGAAGGCGGAACGAACCCTGATCGCAACACGCAATTTGAGTTTATCAATGCACAAGCCGCGACGTTTTTGAAACAAGGTTGTCCTGTCATTTCGGTCGATGCCAAGAAGAAGGAGTTGATCGGAAATGACCGGCAAAACGGCAGGGTTTGGCGTCCCAAAGGCGAGCCGGAGTTGGTGAAGGTTTATGACTTCATCGACAAGAACCTCGGCAAGGCGATGCCATATGGTGTTTATGATTTGAGCAAAAATGTCGGTTGGGTGAACGTTGGTATCGACCATGACACTGCGGAATTTGTGGTGGAGTCGATTCGACGCTGGTACAAACACTTGGGCAGGGAACTTTATCCGAACGCGAAAGACCTTTTCATCACGGCGGACGGGGGGGGAAGTACCAGCAGCGGCGGCGGC
>WRMR01000186.1 GCA_009776995.1 Planctomycetaceae bacterium
AAAAAAAAAATTTTTTTTTTGAGTTGGTAAAGTTTGAAAAAAAGGTTTTTTTGGAAAAAAAAAACAAGTTTAAAAAAGGGGGGGGGGGGGCTATTTGCGAGGCTTCACCCTGGTTGAACTTCTTGTTGTCATTGCGATCATAGGTATTTTGATCGCACTTCTGTTGCCTGCTGTGCAAGCTGCCCGTGAAGCGGCTCGTCGAATGCAGTGTACCAACAATCTGAAACAAATGGCCTTGGCCACCCATACATATCATGATGCCAACAAAGCTTTGCCGGCATCCATGAGTGAATGTGGCGGATTTAGGTGGGATAACTATTCCGGGCTGAGTGCAACAGTACGCTTGTTTCCTTATATTGAACAGACGGCTCGATATGAAGCGATCTTGAATTATGGGGATATTTGCGGAAAAGATCCGACTCCTTCAGCCAGAATATGGGATCTGTTTTTTGGCCAGGAAGAGTATCGAGGGATGATCAGCGGCATTCAGTGTCCTTCGTCCACTTCTTATGGAGCACCATCTTCTCACGCCCAAAATGCCCGAACCAATATCGTGTTCTGCATGGGTGACGGAACATCGAAGTTGGATGCTCCCGGTTATCACCCGAATTACACCTCGCGGCCTGTCACTCAAGCCAATCGTCGGGGCTTGTTCCACATGATGGCCTGGAAAAGCTTTGGGGCGTGTACCGACGGAACCAGTAATACGGCGGCCGTTAGTGAAGCCGAATCCGCAGCGGCCGGTTATTACGAGCCCAGCGTCAAGGGCGGAGTGCATCAAGCCCCTGACGCCTATCCCGATGACACGTACTACTACCCGGAATTTTGCATGAATGGCGCGAGAAGCGTGGATGATCCCAATATTATCAATACGCCGTCCGACACTTGGCGCGGCAACTTTTTCCAGGATGGACGGGCATGGAACTTTTTCCACACAGTCATTCCGCCCAATGGGCCAAGTTGCATAGGCCCCGGTGTCTGGGCCGGATCATACACAGCCGGCAGCAACCATACGGGCGGAGTCAATGTCGGGATGCTTGACGGTTCCATTCATTTCGTTTCCGATACCGTCAATTGCGGTGATCTCAGTGAACATCAGGTCATCTCCGGCAAAAGCCCTTATGGAACCTGGGGAGCCATGGGATCACCCAGTGGCGGCGAAAGCCTTACGGCGTTGTAATGATTTCGCCATTGCAGTTTTTCTGCCGGCTTTCTGCCAAACACACAGGGGTAATTTACTGGAAATTGCCCCGTTTTTTTTGATAGAATTATTTAAGACAGGGAGAAAATGACAATGATAAAACAATTTCGTGTTTTGCCGTATTTCGCTACTTTTCTGCTGATTGGCGTCGCTTTTTGTTCTTTCGGTTGTTCCCGGGGACCCAAAAAACCGGATGGTATGCCGCAACTTTATCTGACGGAAATCACGGTCAACAGTGAATCCGGCTTGGTTGACGATGCCATTGTTTCCCTGTACCCGGCCGATGGATCAAGAACGCAATGGAGTTCTGGTGCGCGGACCAATGCGCAAGGGGTCGCCCGTATCAAGACGCACGGTCAGTTTGACGGAGCTCCGGAAGGCAAATACAAGGTTGTTGTCAAAAAAACCGTTGCCGAAGGGGAAGCCCCGCCACCGATGGGTGTGGACGCGGAATCACAGCGGATTTACGATGAATACATGAGTTCCGGCAACACTCAGAAATTGTTCAGGGTTGTCGATTCCCAATTCGATTCGGCCAAAACAACGCCTCTGGAAATCGAAGTGTCGCCGCAAAAACTCAATGCCTCTTCGGTTGACATCGGAGCAACCGTTAAGGTTGAGATAAAATCCACTTCGGCAACAGCCAACTGACACCGTGTTTAGGAATTGAAGTATTGCGATAATAATATAGTACCTCGCAATGCCGCAGGCAGGACGATTACTCCATGACCGTCCTGCCTTGATTGCATGTTGCAGATTCTACCCCAACACCGCACAAAATCAACCACACGACAGGCGATTTCCGGTATCACAATCTCGGATCAAGCACGGTTTCCTTGCGTTCCTCGAAGATCAATCCGGCGAGAATGCGCTGGTATTCGCCGTTGTCCTCGTTGATTTGATTTCTTGGAATCGCGGCCAGGTCCCAGCCGAGTTCGTATTCGCGGTTCGAGATGAGCAGTTTTTTCGCGACGTTCTTCTTGTGAATCAACGCCGCTTTCTTGGCCGGTTCAAGGTAATCATAACCGTAAATGATCGTCAGGTACTTTTCATTGCGGACTTTGAGAGCGTTGACCTTCGACCTGCCCGGGGCGTTGCATTTGATGACCACGCCTTCGATGTCCGGCGGCAGGTCGTTGAAATGCCGCACCAGGGCGTCCACTTCTTCCGGGACGTTCAAATCGACGAGCAGCCCCGTGTCTTTCGAAACCATGTTGTACCGTTCCTCGACCGGCGTGTTGCGAAAAAGCCGCTCCGAACCATCCGCGTTGATGATCTTCAGAATGTCGAACGGGTTGTAGTCAATCGGCTTGGGCGTGCCGTAAATCGCCACCTGTTCCCGGAAAATCTGCAAATACTCTTCCATTTCGGCGATAGGCAAATGCCGGAAGTTTTTCAAAAGCCGATACGTCGTCTTTTTGTTCTGGTTGATGACCGTATCGGGCACCTCCGGCGTTTGCCGCCACAGTGTAAAGTTCGGATGGTCAAACTCGGCCTGCAACTGTTCCTCGAAGCCCGACTCCTTGAGCAGGTCGTATTCCGATTGCACGGTTTCCGTCACCACTTGATACAAATCTTCGATCAACCCTTTGCCCAGGGCGTACCACGGCATTAACTCGCCGTCAAGCAGAATCGTTTCCGCTTCGGGGAAACGCCCGAACAAGGCAAGGATTTTCGGCTGGGCCAGGATCGACTCATAAACCGGCGTCAAATCGGTGACGTCGGTGCCATCGGGCGCGTGCAGCCTGCGAATACGATACCCCCTGCGGCTGGTGAGGCGGCATTGCTCAAGGTCCCGCGAAATGTAGGCTTCGCAACGCGAACCCATGTACTTTTGCTGCACATGCACGACGGTAATCCCCATCGAACGAAATTTGTCTATCGCCTGTTCGATCGGTTCGATTTTCATCCGTTCGACATCCGACGCGCACGGGGCAATCGTGCCGCTGACATAATTGATCTTGTCCGCAACGGCGATTTCAATCCGCCGACGCTCGCCTGGCTCCAAGCCATCAAGGTCGAAATCGTTGTCCGCAACTTCAATCAACTTGTTCTCGGAATACGTTGCCGATGCGGGAATGCCCGGCATTTTTCCGTTGCGATAATACGTAAAGAGGTTCCCGTAAACGCCGCCGGTGTCGATGCCGAACTTGTTTTTGCATCGGTAGGGTCGTTCGAATGCCGCATGGCCGAACAGGTGTCGCGGGTGGCTGTCATCCGCATCGGCGGAGATCGAGTCGAGCAAATCATCGGTGATGGGCCGATAACGCTGCCGACGGGCTGACACCGCATCAACCTTGCCGATGAACTTGCTCTCGCACGGGGCATGGGTCACGTAAACGGAATCGCGAATCCTGACAAACGGCACCGCAGTCGCGCAATACCAGTCAATCAACTCCTTGAATTCCGCGTTGCCTTCGTATTGGGCGAGCGACGTGTAATAATCGTGCTTCGGGCTTTCGTCGATCATGCCGTTCAAAAAACGATGCGTATAACTTTCGTGATTGCCAAGCACGAGGCGGGGGTATTTTTGCGGGTTCGATTGCAGATGCCGCAAAACTTCGAGCGACTGCGGCCCCTTGTCAATGACGTCGCCGAGCGGAATGATTGGCAAATCGCCCGATACCTGCTCGATCTTCAGCAGGGCGTCATAACAACCGTGCAGGTCGCCGACGACAATGGCATCTTCCGGGAAGTGACATCGCTCGAACAATTCCAGCCCCTCAATCTCTTCGACCGGCGGAATATTATCGCGGTCTTTGAATCGCACCACCTGGTGGTAAAACCGCGATTTCAGATTCGGAAGCACTTCACGATGAAACCGCTTGACGTGGTTCGCCACGTAATCGTTGGAATCACAATACCGGTAATATTCCCGCACAGGCAAATCGAACAGTACCAGGTCGATGTGATAATGATTCTTCGCCGCGATGTCGATCATCTGCCGCCGGAACTCCTCACTGAGTGCCGTCGTGTCGATGATGACAAATTCGGCATGGACGGGAAATCGTGTCACCTGTTCGACGGTCGTTTCCAGTAGCCGGAACGCCGCATCACTGGCATACCGGAGCGGAAAACTGTTGCGCCCCTCCCGCAAATCCATCGCCGGATCGCCAAGAACCTGACGGCGCAAATCATCCGATGCAACATACTGAATGTTGAGCCGACGTTCCCGTTGTAATGCGCGCAACTGCGGTATCAACCGGTTTTTCGCGTAATGGGACTTTCCGCAACACGACGGACCGCAAAGAAGAACGATGGTGTGGAGATGGAATTTCATGGTTTTATTATGACTGTTCAGCAGGATTTTTGGCTTGAATTGAAGAAATTGTTTTGCAATCCGTTATACTGCCGAACGCCATTTGACTGGCATTATTTTTGTGGCCTTTGTGAAAAGGTATCTGTTCACGGGTTATGTTTTTTACCACGAAGCCGCGAAGAAGTGCAGAATGCAGAACGCAGAGTGCAGAGATACTGTTGCGTCTGAAAAAATCTCTGCGTTCTGCTCTCTGCGCTCTGCGCTCGCTCCTCCTTTTTCACCAGTCGAGTAAGCGGGGGAATTCACGTTGGAAGATACGACGCCATTGACGCTTCAGGTTGTCAAAGGGACAAAGAAATATCAAATCGATGTGGGGAAATCCGTCCGGGAGCGAACGGTTTCCATGCAGGGTTTTCGCCGGAAAATCATCGGACGGGAGGGACACGTTCTTTTTTCGCCGGGATTTCAGGATGATGGGGTGAGAAGGCAAATTGCCAATGAAGACAATGCGGACTATAATCTGAGAATTCTCTTTTCATTCCGGACACCCGCAAAGGCAATCGCCATGAAACATCAAGAGTCGCTCTTTGGCCGCCACCGTGTCAAACAACAGGCGGAAATGGACATGACGCCGATGGTCGATGTGACCTTCCTGCTCTTGATCTTTTTTATGGTCACCGCCTCGTTTGCGATGCAGAAGTCGCTCGAATTTCCCAGCCCCGATCAGAAAGACGACACGGCCCAAAATCGAACCATTGAAGACATCGAAAACCGCGACGATTACATTATTGTGCGAATCGACGGGGACAATGCCTATCACGTTGACGACCGTGAGACCTTCTCGCGTCAGGAACTGCTTTCGATTTTGCGGGGAATCCAAGACGCCGATACCGGCGTCTTGAGGGCACCGCTCAACCTGCTGATCATCGCCGACAATACTGCCAGTCATGAAGCGGTTGTTTCGGCCATTGACGTCGGCAACGCGGCGGGCATCACCCGCATCAAATACACGACTGTCGATGAGTGAGGAAGAGGTAAAAGGTATGAAGCAAGAGGTGAGAAGGGAGGTTCTTACCTCATGCATCTTCCCCGTATCTGCTCGTACAGCTCCTGCACACGCTGTTTGACGCAATCGTTCAACTCGTCATCCGTCATGCTTGCGGCCTGTTCGTAGGGAATCGGTTCGCCAAAGATAACACGGAGGGCATTTCTGCTGTCCGGGATCAGGTTCGGTAGTTTTTGACCTCGCGGCCAAGCCTCAAACGCCCCGGCGATGGCCGCAGGAATAATCGGCACTTTTGACCGCAGCGCGAGCGTCACAACCGCTTTGTGAAACGGCATCATTGCGCCGTTCGGTTCGCGTGTGCGTTCCCCTTCAGGAAAAATGAGGACGCGTTCGCCGTTTTTCAGCCGCTTGAGCGTTTCCTTGATCCCTTCAAAGCCTATCCCGTTCTTTTCCAGCGGGATGGCGTCGAGTGTCGCGATCAGTTTGCCGAACGGTTTGAATCGGAACAGTCCCTTCTGCGCCAGGTAATTGACTTTCCCCTTGATTCTGCATCCGATCGCCGGCGGGTCAAGGTAGCTCTGATGATTGGCGACGATCAACGCGCCGCCCTTGACCTCGGTGTGCTCGACGCCAAATGTGCGGAGCCGGAAGAAAACCGTCATCACGACTTGCACCCAGAATTTGCAAAAGGCGTACCACCACCACATCTGCAAGGTGATCACGCGTCCCCCTCCCCTTTGCGATTTGGCAGTGTTCATTGCGCTGTCCTGCGGTTGAATTTGTTGCGTCTGGACCTGTTTACCGGTTGCGAAGCTATATTGGCCGCAACTCGTGTGACGAGAGAATCAGCCTTGTGAACGACCACAGTAAATTATACCCATTTTTACGCAACCCGAAATATGCGGAAATTTTTCTTGAAAATTTTCCACAAAAAACGCTTGACAGGGATTTTTTCCTTGATAGAATTTGGATTCAACTAACTTATTAGGTTAGTCAATCCGGCGAGGAGGAAAACATGCCTTTGCGTGATGAAAAAGACATCGCCCCGAGTGACCGGGAGTTGGATATTTTGAAAGTCTTTTGGGAAATCGGTGAGGCGTCGGTGCGCGATGTGTTTATTCGCATGAGTCCGAACGGCGAGTTCGCGTTTACGACGATCCAAACGCTGATCCGAATCATGGCCGGGAAAGGGTTGCTTTCGCAACGCCGCGACAACCGGACACTGTACTACACACCCTGTTACACTGCCGAGCAGGCCAGTTCGCGATTTTTGCACAAACTGTTCGACGGTTCGGTTGACCAACTTGTGATGAACATGCTCCGCGCGGAAAATCTGAGCGTCGGGGAACTCAAACAACTCGAAACGCTCATTGCCGAATCGCGCAAACGTAAGGAGGGGAGAGGGATGATGGAAGAGGGATGAGAGGAGATTTTTCCAATCACGACCGGTTACATTTCATTTCTCCTCATCTTACCTTTTTCCTCCCTGCTTCACAAGGAATAACGCCATGAATACGATCTTTCAACTGATTGACCCGTTATTTGACCGCCTCGTGATTTTGCAGCTTGCGGCCTTTCTCTTTTTTGGAATTGCGGTGTTGTTGCGGCGTCTGACCCCGGAACCGGTCGAGCGAATCCGCGTCACCGTAACGGCATTTTGTGCGATCCCGTTGTTGTTTGCTGTGGGTGTCACTCCGTTTATCCCGCGATGGTCGATTGCCGTTTGGCATGAGACTGCCGACATTCCGCAAGAATATTCGTCTGCTGAAACTGCTCCTGCGATGACAACCGCGAATGATTTTGCGTCAATGCCGCAAGATCGTGATGAAACCGCGACACATCAGAACCTCGACCCTCGCGGCTTGGATTCACTTGCTTATGTTTCGTGCACTGATTCCGGCGGCCACGGTGTGGCCATCCTGCCTTTGTTGCTCTATTATGCCAGGGGTTGCGCGGTTGCAGGATTCATTGCGGCGGCGTTTGTCATGATCGTGGGCCAACTCGTCGCAGTGATTCGTCTGCGGTGGATGATGCGAAGCACCCTGCCGGTGCCGGAATGGGACGAACGATTTTGCGCGGAGGAATATTTCCCGCAAAGAGCCCGGAAGCCACAAAGTTTGTTAAGAGGATTATTTCTGCGGTTTCGGTGTGAGACAATTCAACTTCGTGTTTCGCAGCATATTGATTCGCCATTGTTGGTTGGGCTACTTTGTCCGACGATTGTACTGCCAATGTCGATGGCACTTGACGAAAATTCGGAACAAACCCGATACGCACTCGCGCATGAACTGACGCACCATCGCCATGGCGATCTTCGCACCTGGCACCTTGTCCATCTATGCCGGCTGCTGTTTTGGTTGCAACCGTTTTACTGGCATCTGGCAAAGGAATTGCGTGTGGACCAGGATTTTCTTGCCGATGACGCGGCGTCACGAATCAACTCAACATCCCGCACCGGCATGGAACTCTATGCGTCCATGCTCGTCGAACTGGCCAAACGCCGGACCATCAACGCAATGATTGATCGATGGTCCGGTCAATCGCCCGTGCTTGGCTTTGCCGATACCACACCTTTACTCACCAGGAGAATTGAAATGTTACTGAAAGAAAAACCCCGTCTGCGAAAAACGACCTGCCCGTTTTTACTGCTGACAATCTGCGGCATGTTTTTCGGGCTGGCCGTGATGTTCGGTGCCTTCCGGTTGACAACAATCGCTGCCGGAACGTTACCCGCAGAGCCCCCAACGACAAGTAGCGAACGTCTGCCGGAAACCGCCGATGAGCCGCAGGACAAACCGGAAAACCCGATGGCCGCCTCATTGGGAAAATTCGACATGGACAAATACGTTCCGGTTCGCGGACGCGTGATTCTTCCCGAGGGAGAAACGCTGGAACGCGCGTCGCTGTTGATGCGGGCACTTTCGTCTGATAACGAAATGGGGCTTTATGGCGACAACGAAAACGTGATGAAAGACGGCACCTTTCAAAGGCCGTTTCATGCCAACGCCAATTATGCAATCGTTGTGAAAGACCGTGAGAATCCGTCTCTCACTTCGGAAATTTATCACCTGGAAATCGGCGACGAGACTCCGAAAGAGGAAGTCGCCATTCCGCTTGTCAAAGCAACGGCAATGATCGAAGGCCAGGTTCTCAACGCGAAAACAGGAAAACCAATTCCCGAAATCGGCTTGATTTTCTGCCAATACTTTGAAATGGCATCGAAAAAAGACGGCAAAACGTTGATATGGCCGCTCAGTTACTACGTATTAACTAAGCTTTTGCAAAGTTTAAAATAAGCCTTGTTTTTACGGCACTTCCGCAATCGGAAATGTGATAATAATTATTATCTGTTACAAA
>WRMR01000187.1 GCA_009776995.1 Planctomycetaceae bacterium
AACGTCGCGATGACGGAGGCCGCCTGGCGGTTCAAGGCGAGACACTGCCGGAGCTTTGCGAGTTCCTTGCCGCACTCCACCGCCTTGACGTTCCCGCGACGCCTTCGCAATGGTCACCGCTTGCACCGTTCCTGGCCGCGAAGCAGGTCAGTGCGATTTTTGAACAAGTCCGTTTGAAAAACTGGTCGTTGCGTGACGTCCTTTGGACAGTCGTTGACTCGGCGGCTTGCCGGATCGCGCGGACTGTCCGTATGCAGTTCGGTTCCATTTTGACCGACGCGGAACTGATCGTCACGGGAGGGGGACGACTACACGGCGTCCTGATGAAGAAGTTGCAGCAGGAACTCGGTTGCGACAAGCCTGTTCCGCCGGAAGACCTGAATTTCGATTCCAACACGCTCGACGCTTCGGCGGTTGCGGTATTGACTTCGCTGGCCGTCAACCAGATACCGGGCAATCTTCCGCATCTGACCGGCGCGGAAACCGACCGCGTCTTGGGCCGCGTCATTCCCGGTTCGCCCCAAAACTGGCAGAAACTCGTTCAGCTCATGGCCTCCGTCAAACCGGCCGTCCGGTCGTTGCGAAGCGCGATGTAATGTCGCGGCGGGGTTCAGGACGAGCAGGGACAACGCCCCGTGATCCACGTCGAGTTGCGGCTCGGCGGATTTCCAGAGATCATGCAGCAACTGCCGGTTTCTTTGATTTCTTCTTGATCGGCATGATTTGACCTTTCTTTTTTAGTGACTAGTGGCTAGTGGCGAGTGGCTGGTAACGAGTGATGGGATCACTTTCTTTGATTAATGGAGCACTTTTTCGACTTAAATCACGACTTTTTTGATTAACGTTAAGGCTTTTTTGACTAACGTTAGGACTTTTTTGACTAACGTTAAGACTTTTTTGACTAACGGTAGGACTTTTTTGACTAACGCCACGACTTTTTTGACTAACGTTAAGACTTTTTTGACTAACGTTAAGACTTTTTTGACTAACGGAAGTTCCTGAATTGTCTGATTTTGTCGTTGAGCTTCCCGCCTCCTGCCGGCTTCCTTCCCTTGCAACCAAGATAGGTTGAAACTGGAAAGAGTATCAGGAAATTTTTAGAATCTTTTGATTTTTTTGAATTTTTTGATTTTTGTCTCACGCAAAGTGGTTCGCAGAGTGGTTCGTGGCCACTCGCCACTCCTTTTTTATACGAACACGTCCGAAATTTTACCTCACCTTCTGGACAATGTAAACATAATGTAAACATGAGGCCGCCCTTGACCAAACGCATGATTTTTGTTCTAATGAATGTGTAGAATTGAAATAGAATGACTATTTGGTGCAATGGCTTTTGGTTGGCTTCGGTTTTTATTGATTAGACTTATTCGGAAACTCAATAGATTTCTGCCCAAACTACCCATGTTGTTGATTTTTGGGAAAATGGGCAATTACATTTACATTTCTGGGTTTCCGAACAAGTCTATTAAATCCTTTTTGCGTGTTTTTGAAATTACGCACACATAAATCAATCCTTCTTGACCCGGAACAGGCGTTTCATCGTTATTTTTTGATGATTGCCGGAAAACGGGAAGACGCTTTGAGCCCCGATTGGGCTTTGAGGTCTTGGCAAGGGTCGTTTGCCCTTGTTTGGTTTTGCCGCGATATGACTTTTATCCAGTGCAAAAACCAGTCGTCCGGGGAAAGAATTATATATGGAAAGGGTCCGGCACTTCGGCAGTGTCGGGCATGATCGAACGAAGTGGTTCGACATCGAGTGCAAATACGTTTCAGTAAGTTGGGGAGCATGCGCTACATCGGTCACCGCGACCTCTTGCGGACGATGGAGCGGCTACTGCGTCGGTCGCAATTGCCGGTTTCGATGAGCGAAGGGTTTCACCCGAAAGTTCGCATGAGCTTTCCGTCCGCATTGGCTCTCGGCGTTGCGGGCGAGGAAGAAGTGGTTGAGTTGGATTTGTCCGAATCTGTCACAGCAGATGAGGTGGTTCAAAGGCTCAACGAAGCGTCCTGGCCGGGGCTGGCTTTTCATTCTGCGATCCCGGTTCATGCGGGGCGGAAAAAAACCGCGCACGTCGCGTCCGTTTTCGAGATGGAAATTCCTGGCGGGTTGGCCGAAATCACGGCACAAAAAATCGCTTTGTTTCTCGCGGAATCGACCGTTATGGTCGTCAAAAACAACGGAAAATCGGTCGATGCGCGAGCGGCAGTGAACAAATTGACTCTTGACGGAAATTGCCTGCAAATGGAACTGGCCGCAACAACCGGGGCCGACGCGGGTTTTCGCGAAGTGCTTGACATGCTTGGCCTTCGGGAACATTTGTTTCGTACAATTTTCCCGATCCGCAGGAAAGTTTTGCTTTCCGACCAACAATGAAGGATTGAAACACAAACTCGCTCTTGCCGTTAGGAACTGACAGGGCATTGATGACACAAGAAATGCTAATCAACGTGCGACAGCCGGAGGAATGCCGGATTGCCGTCGTTGAAAATGGACGTCTCGAAGAGCTTTACGTCGAGCGGACCAACCACGAAAATTACGTCGGAAACATCTATAAGGGACTCGTCGTCAACATCGAGCCGAGCATTCAGGCAGCGTTCGTTGATTTTGGCGTCGGTCGCAACGGATTTCTGCACATTAGCGACGTTGAGCCTCACTATTTCAAGCAGGCGGGGTTTACCGACCACCTCAAACCGCATCCGAACGATCACCGCAGTCATCGTAACCACAAGCGTGACGACGACTTCGATTACGGTCGTCCGCGGGTCAAGCCGCCGATTCAGGACGTTTTCAAACGCGGCGACGAGATTCTCATCCAAGTGATCAAAGAAGGACTTGGCACGAAAGGTCCGACGCTCTCGACCTACATCAGCATTCCGGGACGCTACCTGGTGCTGATGCCGTCGTTGGGACGAGTGGGCGTTTCCCGTAAAATCGAAGATGAAGACGTCCGCCGGAAGTTACGGGACATCATGCACGAACTCAAGCCGCCCAAAGGACTTGGGTTTATCGTTCGAACTGCGGGTGCCGACCGGACGCGCAAGGAACTGGCCCGTGATTTGGCCTATTTGCTACGGCTTTGGAATGTCATTGTTTCGCGAATCAAGAAGTTGCCCGCTCCGATTGATGTTTACGAAGAAAGTGACATGATCATTCGGACAATTCGTGACATTTTTACCAGCGACATTGACACAATCACCGTGGACGAACCCGCCGCGTATGAACGGGCGAAGGAGTTTATGCAAGTGATGATGCCGCGATATGCCGACCGAATCCATTTGTACGACGGTAAGGAACCGATTTTTTTCAAAAACGGCATCGATCCGGAAATCGCGCACATGAATCAACGTCGTGTGCCGCTCACAAAAGGCGGATCAATTGTCATTGATCAGACGGAGGCACTTGTTGCCATCGATGTGAACAGCGGCAACTTCCGGTCGGACGAAAACAACGCGGAAGAAACAGCCTTCCAAATCAATATGATTGCCGCACGGGAAATCGCCCGGCAGTTGCGCTTGCGCGACCTCGGCGGGGTGATCGTCAACGACTTTATCGATATGCGTCGCGAAGCCCATCGCCGGGCGGTTGAGCGAGAACTGCGCAACGCGGTCAAGCGGGATCGGGCGCGTACAAAAATCTTGCGAACCAGCCCGTTCGGTCTGGTCGAAATGACGCGGCAACGGGTGCGGCCCAGCCTCAAGCGGAGCGTTTATGTTGAATGCCCCTGCTGTCACGGCGGCGGAGTTGTCAAATCGGTGGAAAGTATGGCGTTGGAAGTCTTTCGGACGCTTATCCTTGCGGCAAGTCGTGAGGAGATCAAAACGATCCGAATCGCGGTCGTCGAAGAGGTGGCCGAGCATCTCAATAACAAAAAACGGGTCGAATTGGCCAAAGTCGAGCGTGACGGCGGCGTCGAGATTACGATTAAAGGTTCACCGGACATTTGGCCGGAACACCTGGGCGTCGAGTGTTTTGACGTGATGGGACAGCCAGTCGCTTTTTCCCGGGAGGAGTCCTTGAAAATTAAGCCAAAGCAGAGATAATACGGGACATATACGCTGTATGCGTTCAAGTTGAAGTGGTCGCAGGTTGAAAAACCGGGTTTTCCGGTTGCCTCGCACCCTTTCCGGCCTGTTATGTCAAAACAGTCAGAGCCGCAAGTGTCACTGAGCGGTCAAAATCGAAAAACCGCTCCATGACTGTCGCGGCTCTGATTTTTGTTGACTTCGGGTCAATAGCACTCTCACTATTACCAACTTTATGAAAGACTTGGAAAATGTACGCAATTATTGAAGACGGCGGCCGCCAGTTTAAGGTCGAAGAAGGTCAGGAACTTGTGGTTGACTTCAAGGAAGAATGGGAGCCGAACACCGAAGTGACGTTTGACAAAGTGTTGATGATCAGTACGGAAGAGGGTGCCAGGATCGGGCAGCCGACGGTCAGCGGGGCGAAAGTCACCGCAATGGTCATTGACCATGTCAAGGGCAAGAAACTGACGATCCGTTGGTTCCGACGCCGCAAAAATTCCCGCAAAAAGGTAGGCCACCGTCAGATTTCCACGAAAGTCAAGATCACGAAAATTGAAAGTTAATCGGCGTCTTTTGGCACTTGCGCAGCGGCCGGGCGTGGCATGATTCTCCTTATAATTTCAAGGTCTTCACGCACTGTTTGCCAAAATTTCCAATTTTTTTGTTGTTTTACTGACTTCATCTCTTGACATGGCTTTCTGCATCACCCATACTACAATGCTGGTGTGGATTTTTTAGTATTGGTTTGTCTGGCACGTTTTTTCGGGCGGAAACCCGGATACCCAGGATCGTCCATCAACAATTGCAAAGAGACACCATGAGAAATACGTGTTTCGGTTGCTGTTTTCTCCTTTTCTTCGTTTCCCTTTGTGCCGCAGGTTGTGGGAATGGTCAAGTCGGTTTAAGTGGAAAAGTGACTTTTTCCGACGACGACTCGCCATTGACGGTCGGTATGGTCTGTTTTTCAACGGACTCCTTTTTCGCAAGAGGTGCCATTCGGGGAGACGGGACTTACACGATCGGTTCCACCGCGCAAGAGGATGGACTTCCTCCGGGAACTTATCGCGTCTCTGTTGAAGGAGCTGTCAAAGAAAAAGACGACGGGAAAAGCCAAAACAGCGGCATGTCTCTGCCGACCATGGTTCCCGCGATTGATCCCAAATACAGTGTCGGCAAGACTTCCGGCATCGTTGCCGAGGTCACGGCATCAACAAAAACTTTCGATTTCAAAGTGGATCGGGCAAAGTGAGATTGTGATATTCCGCCAGACGCACTGCAACTTACCAAGATAAGATCGTATTCTCGCATTTCCGGAGATTCTTTTTCCGGGGATGATTTTTTTCAACACTTACGGAGAAATGAAATGAAACACTTCAAAATGTTAAGATGGGGGGGGGGGCAATTTAGGAGCTTTCACTCTCGTTGAACTTCTCGTTGTCATTGCGATCATCGGAATTTTGATTGCACTTCTATTACCTGCTGTTCAGGCCGCTCGTGAAGCGGCGCGTCGTACGCAATGCCAAAACAATCTCAAGCAAATCGGCCTTGCGATTCATAACTTTCACGATGCCCAAAAGGGGATTCCGCCCGCAACGGTCGGATATGATTGCGCCTCGTTTTGGGTACTCATCTACCCTTATATGGAGCAAGCACCACTTTACTCAATCATTGAGCAACGCGGTTTCAAGTATCCTGTGAACACCAGATGGTGGGAAGAAATCCTGACGGAACAGGAACGCAGTTCTTTCGGCTCTTTTGCCGGTTATCGCTGTCCGACCCGAAGAAGTGGCAGTCAGGTTGCCACGAGGCAGGATAATAATGTCGATTTTGGATCGGCAACCGACCTGAGTACAGGAGGCAACAATCCCTCAATCGGTCCCCAAAGCGATTATGGTCTCGTTTTCACGACACGTGGCACACGGGATTGGTGGTATCACCAGATGCCGGGTGATGCCAATTGTTTCAATGGACATTACGGACCGTTTCGCGTCGCCGCATATAGTCCGTTCTTTGTCAATCAGGACAGTCTGGCATCCTGGACCCCTCGCGATGATATGTCACGCATGAAAGACGGCACATCGAACCAGTTGGTGGTCGGTGAAAAACATATTCCGCCGGGCCGGCTTGGACGTTGTTACGGCGGGGATGCTTTTGCCGATACGGGAGTGTCCAACCGGTCCGACTGTTCCTACTTGCATTCCGGGCAATGGGCGTCCGGATCAAACGGACGCGGGGTTCGGACGAATGGGAATCAACGAACCGACGCCGAAACCGCCAGAACCAGTATCGTCGGATTTGCGATCAGTCGCACCAATGATTATAACACCGCCGACGCCAGTGGGAATTACGGGGATGCCGTTTTTACTTTCGGTTTCGGAAGCTCGCATCCGGGCGTTTGCCAGTTCCTGCTGGGCGATGGTTCCGTCCATCCCCTTGCCGTCACCACACCGCTTGATCCTATTCTTGCAGCACTAGCTGACGTTTCGGATGGCGTTTCCGTTGCCATCCCCTAAAGGGGGCGGCACGTGATTTTGATCTTGAATTTCCAAGTGTTGTCGCAGTATTGCCACCACTTGGAAAGTTTATGTTTTAATTACCGGTTAATTTTTTTGGAGAAAACAATGAGACAATTGAAAAATTTCAGAATGAGCGAGAAAGGGGATTTCAGAGCTTTCACCCTTGTAGAACTCCTTGTCGTCATCGCGATTATCGGAATTCTGATTGCCCTGCTCTTGCCTGCGGTTCAGGCTGCCCGTGAAGCGGCGCGTCGTATGCAATGTTCCAATCACATGAAGCAGATGGCTTTGGCACTGCACAATTATGTTGATGCTTACAAGGAATCGCTTCCGGCAGGTTGCAGCCAGTTCCAGAATTACACGCAGGATTTTGCGAACGTGAGTCCTCAGGTCATGTTGCTTCCCTATATGGAAGGGATGGCACGCTACGAAGCGATCAGCAATGCCGTTCTTAATACGGGGATGAATGTTTATAACAGTACCTTGCCGGAGATATTGCTCCCGGTGCCCACATTATTGTGTCCTTCGGATACAAATAAAAAACAAGAGCGCGCTTCCTCACTTTGCGTTTGCTGGGGCGACTGGATTGATAATTTCACTCATGACGGCAGTGATTGGGTCCGCCCTGCCGATCCAAGATACAACGGTTGGCTGATCAACAATCGTGGTGCTTTCACCTGTGGACTGAAATGGACGTCCCTGGGTGGCGTTGTCGATGGGACAAGTAATACCATTGCCATTGGCGAACGTGTCATTGCCGATGGAAGCAACGACATTTTGAATACTTTTGCAATCGACGCTTCCATTATCGTGAACGATCCCGCAACCAATTCGGTTTCCTCGCCACCGTCACTTTGTCTCACGGTCAAAGACCCTGATAATCCAAAGCAAATCAAGCCGAGTATCCCCATTGCGAGCAATTGGGCTGGATTGCAATGGGCTGACGGACGAGTTCACTACACGGGCTTCAATACGATTTTGCCTCCGAACTCTCCGACCTGTACCGATGGAACTCTTGTGATTGAACGTATTTTGGTCAGTGCTTCCAGTTGCCATACAGGCGGTATGAATACGGCACGCTACGATGGTTCCGTTTCCTTTGTCTCCAGTACGGTTGATTGTTCGACATGGAGCGGCGGTAGTAACGGTCTGGATCAATTGCCCGTCAGGGGCGGTCCCTCTCCCTACGGTGTGTGGGGCGCGATGGGGTCGATCAACGGCGGCGAAAGCAAAGGCCTTTAGAATCCGTGACAGGTGACAAGTGATCGATGACATTTTGTCGCTTGTCACTTATTCACTTGTCATCCATCCATCACTTACTTGTTTGATTTCAAAATGCCCGGATTACTTTATCACAAATGGTTGATCGTCCTGCCGATATTCATTTTCATGGCGTTTCCGGGTTGTGGAAAGCCAACGAAAGAGAAACCGGCGGACATGCCGGAACTGATTCCCTGTGAAGTCACGGTGAAACTTGATGACTCTCCTCTGCCCGGTGCGACCATCAGATTATTATCCGCTTCTTCCCCATCTTCAAAAAAGACGTGGTCTGTTTCAGGAACAACGGATGCGTCGGGAGTCGCGAAGATGCAGACATATGGCGAATACATCGGTGTTCCGGAGGGCGAATACACCGTGCTGATTTCAAAATCTCAAACCGATGACGTTCCCCGTGACGCGATGAGTGGTGGAAATATTCGTATGGATCGTTCGCGACCACAAATCCTTGTCGATCCGTCTTTTGCCAATCCCGCGAAGACGAAACTGCGACTTACCGTGTCGGGAAAAGGACCGGTCAAAGAAACGTTTGAGGTCACAGGACCTTGAGATGGCAACCCCTTTCTGACACTGTTTTTTCGGGAAAATCCCTTTCGTGAAAAAACGGCGTCACCCGTGTGCAAAGAACGCGAATCCCATCCGTGAAAATTTCCGGACGGTATTCATACCTGCACTTCCGGTGGGCGTTTGAAATGATATGACTCATTCGGCTCACTTTGGTGAAAGCAGCCGACGGTCAGCGGGGTGAAAGTCACCGCAATGGTTATTGACCATGTCAAGGGCAAGAAACTGACGATCCGTTGGTTCCGACGCCGCAAAAATTCCCGCAAAAAGGTAGGTCACCGTCAGATTTCCACGAAAGTCAAGATCACGAAAATAGAAAGCTGACTGCGTCTTTTGGCACTTGCACAGCGGCCGGGCATGGGAATGCATCCTCCTTTTCCTGGTGAATTACCGGGCGGCATTGCCGGCTTGTT
>WRMR01000188.1 GCA_009776995.1 Planctomycetaceae bacterium
GTTTTCACGAATGAACCGCAATGCCTCGCGTGCAATCAGGTCATGCGAGTAGGTTTTGCCGTCCAGTTCGATCTTTCGGTCATTGTGGTGCAGGTACGGCGGGTAGTAATTGTGGGCGTCCCGCTGGCTGTAATAGCCGAAAAACTCGTCGAACCCGTGCTTGAGCGGGTTGCCGTCATTTTGGTGATTGCCAAGTCCCCATTTGCCGAACGCGCCGTTGACGTAACCGTGCTTCTTGAGAACTCCGGCAATCGTGACTGCTTCCGGTGCCAGCGGCCAATCGCCGAACCCGTCCGGTGCCTCGCGATTGCCGCGCACATAAGCGTGACCGGTATGCATGCCCGTCATCAACGCGCAACGCGACGGGGCGCAAACCGTACTCCCCGCATAATGCCGGGTGAATTTGATGCCGTCGGTTGCAAGCGAGTCAATGCGCGGCGTTTCAAACCGCGTCTGGCCGTAGCAACTCAAATCGCCGTAACCGAGATCGTCGGCCAGAATGAAAATGATGTTGCATTTTTCCCGCACGGGCGGAAGTGTTTCCGCCTGCAACGTTGAAAACAAGAGACCGCAAGCGATCGTCAAAAACAGGGTTTTTACAGCAAAACGTGTCATGGTGGTTTTCCTGAGTTGGTTCAAGGATCATTCGTCCATACGTTGAATCATTTTGAGAAGTTGCCAGCCGTCATGGACAACGAACTCGTCATTGCGAGTTGTCATGTTTCTTGGTGTAAAATAAGCGTTGAACAACCACTGGCGCGATAAAAAAAAAAACAATGTTATATGTGACACCTAGTGATAAAACTTCTAACGATTCCACTAGATGAAGGTTCAGGTAAAAAAACCGTAAAAAGCGGTGAGAAAATCAGAACAGGTATTTCAATCATAATGAAGGAAAGCCAAGGAAATGGAGGTTGCGCAAATGCACTAATTCCACCACTTAAAAAAAGTACATCCAGCCACCATATTGCCGCACCTACAGGGATCACCAAAAAGATGGAAAGCCCCCATTTAGTACACGAATTAAAAAAGACCTTTTTCATTTTGCACATGACATGTCAACCTGGAAATTTTATTTTTCTAAATAACATTCAGTAAAAAAATGAGATTAAAATGGAAGAGGGTAGGTCATGTTCACACTATGTATTTGCCGCATTGCCACACAACAATTGAAAAGCGACAGGAGGAATTTAGCCAACAATCACAACAATTTTCACATTCATGCAAGGACATAGTGTCTGTGGTTGAGCACAGACCTGACAGAACCATCATACCACTCCGGCAGATTCGAAGCAATGGTTTCAGTGCAAAGTGCAGAGTGCAGAATGCAGAGCGCAGAATGCAGAGCGCAGAGTGCAGAGTGCAGAGTGCAGAGTGCAGAGTGCAGAGTGCAGAGTGCAGAGTGCAGTGGGCAAAGTTCAAAGTTCAAAGTTCAAAGTTCAAAGTTCAAAGTTCAAAGTTCAAAGTTCAAAGTTCAAAGTTCAAAGAGCAAAGTTCAAAGTTCAGAGTTCAGAGTTCAAAGTTCAGAGTTCAAAGTGTTTGTATTTTCACTTTCCCCACTTTGACCTTTGCACTTTGAACTTTGCACTTTCCTTGACTTCTTTTTGGTCGGCATGATTTGCCCTTTCATTAAATGGGTTGGGGGGAGGTGAGGAGTGGGAAGTGTCCCTAACGGGAAATACGAACTCCACACTCAGTGTTCTCCGCGAGAAAAAACTCACGTTGAACTTGACACGGTAAAGTTGCCCCATTTTTCCTAATCCGCCGAATTTTTCGATGTGTATTTGTCCACTTTAATCAGATTCTCTGTCAATTTGCCGAATTTACCGGCAATTCCGGCCAATTCTTGTACTCCTTCGGGGTATTCGAGTACCCGGCGGGGGTATTCGAGAACCCGGCGGGGGTATTCGAGTACCCGGCGGGGGTATTCGAGTACCCGGCGGGGGTATTCGAGTACCCGGCGGGGGTATTCGAGAACCCGGCGGGGGTATTCGAGCACCTGGCGAGGGTATTCGAGTACCCGGCGGGGGTATTCGAGCACCTGGCGGGGGTATTCGAGTACCCTCCCGGGTATCGCTTTTTGTACTCAAAACAAGATATCTGGTACAAATTCCGTGTTTTTTCACCACGAAGGCCACGAAGGAACACGAAGATTTTTTATACGAAACATGCGAAACAACGAAATCAACGAACATCCTGATGCACACACCGTTCGTTGATTTCGTGTTTTCGTTGTTTCGTATTGAAAAATCACCACGAAGAAGCGAAGATTTTTATTTCTCGCAGAGGCCGCTGAGGGCGCAGAGTTACTAAGGGAATACCGAAGAGAGAGGTGACGCAGGGTGACTCAGGGTGACTTGCCGACACTCCCTTAGTAACATCAAATACTCCCCAAAAAACTTTCCCTTAGTCTCTCTGCGTTCTTTGCGCCCTCTGCGTGACAAGAAATTATTACAAAACGAAATATGCGAACTTTGTTTCGTGTTTTCGTTGTTTCGTATTGAAAAACGATCTGATTTCACAAAAATAATTTACAGTATTATTGTCAACTATTGATTCCATGATTCAAGAGATTAAAATGGTGTCAGTATTTTGATCTGGTTTTATTGAAAAAGGTGCCGTTAATGTCCGATCCCGATTACAAACAACTGCCAACACGAGACGGCTTGAAAAAACTGTCACGCCGTGGAATGGTTTGCTATGCCCTGCGCTGTGCCATGCGCATGGCACATTTGACAGAATCTTATCCCAATTTGCACGAAAACGTAATGGCTTGTCTTGAGGCAACGACACGTTTTTGCCTTGCGACCGATGAAAATACAGTCAAAGCCGCCGCCGACGCCGCCGACGCCGCCAAAGCTGCCTACAACGACGTCGAAGTCTCCATCGCCAAAGCCGCCTACGCCGCCACCGACGCCGCCAAAGCCGCCGCCGACGCCGACGCCGCCAGCTACGCCGCCGTCTACGCCGCCGCCAGCTACGCCGCCTACGCCGCCAACTACGTCACCGAAGCCAATGCCGCCAACACCGCCGCCTACGACGCCAAAGCCGCCGCCATAACCGACTATGAGCAGCTACTCAAACTCACAGGTCATCAGACAGGTCAACTTGGTGATCCGATTGACCTAAGTGAAAACGGGCCATTGGGATCGCTTTGGGTGGAAACTGATTCGCAAACTGCCTCAGAAGGACTGTCGTCGCCTCACTTCGAAGTGGAAGACAAAACACCGCTTATCAATGTTTACTTCGATGAAACGTCGGGATTGGGATTAACCGAAGAAGATGAATTGCTCGTTCTCGAATACGTTAATCTTCTCTACCAGCAGGAGGGAAGACCGGGTTTGAAAATCGTTGATGACCAGCGTCATATCCTTGTCAAAAGGAAGGAGCCGATACCATGCTAGATGAAAGTGAATTTGTCGAACATGTGATTCGGAAAGTTGTGTTGGCGGACGACGAAAGTTTTAGTCCAGATGCTCTTACATGCGCAAAGCGTGTCGTAGAAAAAACCGATAATGCAGGCAAACAATCAAGCGGTAAAGTCAAGAGGTTTTTTAAGGGGCTGTGGGAACGGATTAAAATACCTGCAACCTGGTTTGAACCGGTTTCAGAGTTTCTGTGTGAAAACTATCGAAAATTTTCCAATGCCAAATCTGGCCGGAGAACAGAACTTGTGGATGCACAAGATGAAGCAAATATTAGAAAAACAGAAGCAGAAGCAAAATTACTCGAAATCCAAGCACTTGAAAAACAAGTCGGAATACTTGATAAAGTGGTCGATCTGCGTAAAAAAGATGCTGAAGCACGTAATCTTGAGGCCGATGCCGTTGCTAAAGAACTGGATTTGGAGAATCGAAAACAACAGTTGGAACAACGCGGAATCGTCATATCCACACGACTCATTGAGGGCTTGCCTCATCTTGCTGCGGTAAAACCGGATTTAACCACAGAGGAATGAAAAAAACAAGTCCACCGAACGGCGGTCACAACGTGACCGCCCTGCCATTCTGCACTTTGCATTCTGCACTCTGCACTCTGCACTCTGCACTCTGCATTCTGCTCTCTGCATTCTGCTCTCTGCATTCTGCTCTCTGCATTCTGCACTTCTTCATGGTGAATCAACCCCACTTTTTGTTGCGTCACGGCGGGACGGTTTTTTCGTTCATGTCTTGCCTTCGGAGGATGGGTCGGTTATGATACACGAGAGAGTTGTCCGTTGGTTTTGAGTTCCTTGTTTCTAACGACTGACGACTACGTCGCCGGAGTTAAACCCGTATTTCCGTTTCAACAAGATCACGATCAGGAGTTTTTTCCATGACATCCATTTCGCAAAACGACATCGTTACCCCCCAAACACCGCAATATGGCATTCGTTGGCATGACCGTCAGACACACAGGAGACGACCCGTGGAACTGCTGCTTGGAGCGTTGCTGGTTTTGTTCGTTGCCTGGCTGGTTGCCGATGTTGCGTCGGCACGGGCGGACGAACCGATGGAGGATGACGGTATCGCGTTGAGGTCGCTGTACGACGGCTTCCCGATGCAGATGCCGGAAAACCTTGACGAATGGCAGGAGCGACGCGAGGAAGTGCGGCGGCGCATTTTGCTGTCGAACGGGCTTTGGCCGCTGCCGGAACGAACGCCGCTGAACCCTTTCGTCGAACGCTGTGTTGAGCAGGACGAGTTGAATGTGTATCGCGTGACGCTGGAAAGTTACCCCGGTTTTTACGTGACGGGCAATTTGTACGTGCCGAAAAAGGACGGACGCGAAATCACGGTGCCGGCACCGGGCGTCATGTATGCGCATGGGCACTGGCAGGACGCACGGTTTTACCGGATGCCCGACAATGAGATGAAGCAGAACCTCGAATCGGGTGGCGAATCGTTCGAGTCAGGGCGTTCGCCGATGCAATCGTTTTGCGTCAACATGGCACGCAACGGGGCGGTGGTCTTTATCTACGACATGGTCGGCCATTCCGATTCGGTACAAATCGACCACATGCCGCTTGCTCGCAGCACACAGACGGTGACCCGCCCGGAGGGATTCGGCAGCGTCAAGGCGGAATTACACCTGCAAAACACGATGGGGCTGCATACATGGAACTCGGTGCGAATTGTTGATTGGCTGGAAACTTTGCCTTTTGTTGACGCAAAACGTATTGCCGTCACCGGCGCGAGCGGCGGCGGAACGCAATCGATGATTTTGTCGGCGATTGACGACCGGCTTGCGGTTTCGTGTCCCGCCGTGATGGTTTCGACCGACATGCAGGGTGGTTGCACCTGTGAGAATGCGCCGTACATGCGGCTGCACGCGGGCAATATTGATTTCGCCTCTTTGTTTGCTCCTAAGCCGCTGGCGATGACAACCGCCGACGACTGGACGAAAAACATGCCGACGCAGGGCTTTCCGGACATCAAGGCCTTGTACGAAATGTACGGTTGCCCGGAGAACGTGACGCTGTTCCATTTCCCGCAGTTTCCGCACAACTACAATCAGCCTGCCCGCGAGTCGGTGTACTCCTGGATCAACCGGCATTTCGAGATGGGAATCGAAACCGACGAACACGGCCTGGTGCGCGAACAACCCTTCGAGTTGCTGTCGAACAACGATCTGACCGTCTGGACGCCGACGCATTTGAAACCGGAAGTCACCGGGCTTGCCTTTGAAAAGACATTGCTCGCATGGCAAACACGGGCGTCGAATGAACAGCTTGCGAAACTTGTGCCGCGAGATGCGGAGACACTGGCGGAGTTCCGTCGCGTCGTCGGCGGGGCGATGCGGACGATTGTGGATTATGCGGGATCGAAGGGAGAAAATGATGTGACGTTGGATTTTGAATCGGCAACAAACGAAACGTTGACGCAAAAAAATGATGATGCGAAGCAAGGACTGGTGCAAAGAATTGCCAACGCCTTATTACAGAAGCCGAAGTTTCAATCGGGGCGGCATCTGGCTGTCGTTGTCACGTGCAATGGTTTTGGTGAAACCGAACCCATTGTTACTGTTGACAAATTGACCATCATACCGCTTTCACTGATCGGACAAAAGCCGCAACAGCCCATGACAAAGGCACCGTTGTTTACAAAGCAGGGCAACGATGATGTTGGCCTGGCGTATCAGTATTTATACACCTTCGGCTACAACGATTCGGTGTTCGTGCGACGCGTGCATAATATTATTTCGGCGGTGGAACAGACACGCGAGACTTATGGCGAGTCATGCACAGTCACGCTTATCGCTCTGGACGGTGCCGGAAAATGGGCGGCATTGGCCGCGTCGCAACTGGGCACAAAAGTTGATTCGCTCGTCATTGACACGGCAGGATTTCGTTTTGAAAATGTTGACGCGATTGACGACCCGGACTTTTTACCGGGCGGTGCCAAGTATTTCGACCTGCCGGGCATGATCGCTCTGTGTGCGCCAACACCGATGCTGTTGCTCGGCGAAAAGGAAATCCCCGAAGTGGTTGCCGCAACGTACAAAGCCGCCAATGCTGAAACGGTGATCAAGTGCCTGGACAACCAACCCATGACATTTGACGAAAAAATCGCACGGATTGCCGAGAAGTTGCCGTAACCGCCGAAATCAGAGCCGCGACGGTCATGGAACGGTCATTTCGCTCGATGACTCTCGCGGCTCGGATTGGCTTTTCGATTACGCTCCAGTTTCACGATCATTCATGGTTATCCTGCCGAACCCATCCTGCCGGGCCAAAGCGGAATGATTCCGCTTTCTCTCTCCACGGATCAACATGCAGGCAAAGTTCAAAAACAGTTTCTCATCCAATCGAATGGTCCCGGACACCTGAACGTTTTGTGTTCCCTTGGTGCGGAAGTGCTTTCGGAATCACTCCGTGGTTTTCCCTCTTGCACTGACTCGATTGTTCGCGCATTCCTGCTAAAATGACGCTTGCTGGAAACAAATTGCTGATCGATCCGACAAGCGGAACCCGAAAGATGCCACCGGAGTAAGTGCTACGTCCGAAGGAAAAGCCGTGAAGAGTGACGACCAAATGGAAGCTTAAGCTTTTGCTCTTGCGATTTGGTTTTATCAACGTTATTATGATTGCGTTCTTGCTTCATACTTCGTTCCTCCGCCCCCACTCACTGTGCCCTCGGATGTGATTTTTCGTAAACCTCACGCAGGGTTGCGGTGCTGACGTGCGTGTAAATTTGCGTTGTGACGATGTTTGCGTGGCCGAGCAGTTCCTGGATGCTGCGGATGTCGGCTCCACTGTCGAGCAGGTGCGTCGCGAAACTGTGCCGGAGCGTGTGCGGCGAAGTGCGCGTGTCCAGCCCGGCAATCTTGATGTATTTGCCGATCATGCGGTGAATGTTCCGCACGTCGAACCGCCCGGCAAATTTGTTGAGGAACAACGCCGTGTTTGGTCCGTCCTTTTTGAAACGCGCATAAGGCAGTGCGAGCAGTTTGCGTCGATGCCTGAACCAGGTCTTCAACGCTTCTGCCGCAAACGATCCGATAGGCGCCATGCGCTCCTTTTTGCCCTTGCCCCGAACGCGGACAAGTCCCTGTTCCTTGTCGTAATCGCCGATGTTCAACCCGACCAGTTCGCTGACGCGGACGCCACTGGAATACATGACTTCGAGGATGGCACGGTCACGCAGTCCCATCCCGTCCGACTCCGGCGGCGTTTGCAGCAGTGTTCCGAGTTCGGTGGTCGATAAAAAAAACGGCAATGATCTTGTCACACGCGGGTTACGCAGTGCCGTGGCCGGATTCATCGTGACCCATTCCTCACGCATCCCGAACTTGAAGAAACTGCGAAGCGAAGCCATCCTCCGCGCGATGGTCGTGCGTTGGTATTCGGCGTCGTGCAACGCAGCCACGTAACCACGCAGGTCGAGCGTCGTGATTTCGGACGGCTGGGGCAGTCTTTTCTCGTAAAGCTCGTGCAGGTATTCGACCAGTCCCTCCAGGTCTTCGCGATAACTCTTGGTCGTCAGGTCGGACGAGTTCCGCTCGACTTCCAGGTAACGCAAAAACCGCTCAATGGCCGTTTCCAAGTCGGGCAGTGGTTGCCCGCCTCGTGAATCGGCTTTCTTTTTGCGGACTTTCTTCTTAACGAGTTTCTTTCTGACAAGTTTTTTCACGCGCCGCCTGACCAACTCTTTTGTGGCCGGTTTCGCGGCGGTTTTCTTGACCTTGACGATTTTCCTGACGGTTTTTTTCATGGAAACGCTGGTTCATCCGCAACGTGAGCGTCGTCATCCGGCTTTTGCTGCTCTTGGTCAGAAACAGCTTTCCCGATTTCATCATCAAAGAGTGCCAGTTTGCGAATCTGCACCAAAGTCACCGTATGATTGCCGTCACCATGAAACTGTTGTTGACCGCCTTTTTCAAATTTTTCCGTATTGAAATAACTCATCGGTTGCGTTCCGGGCATAATGGCCAATCCGAACGGCATGGTCATGATCGCATGAGGACAAGTCACGCCGGGGTTCGGGCTGCCGGGATCAACATAGCCGTTTGCCGCCAAATCGCTGTACAGCAGGTCTTCGGGCTTCATCCATTCGACAGAGGGATTGGCTTCAATGACAACAACCGGCCTGTTGGAGTGTACCTCTTCAGCGGTGCGCGAGCCGGGACCGTCGGAAATGCATTTGGAGCCGATAATCATTTTGAAACTGGTTTTACCTTCCTCTTTCAGCGTGGCGTTCAAATAACATCGCGGCATTCTCGACGCGAATTGCTTGTTGAACTCGCTGTCCCAGGGTTCGTCCAGCCGGATGCTCTCGTAAAGTTCTTGCAAGTTTTGCGTTTCGCTGAG
>WRMR01000189.1 GCA_009776995.1 Planctomycetaceae bacterium
CCCAACATTCTGGGATAAAAATTGAAGTCGTTACAGGTCAATATTTTACTCAAATATAATCAAATTAAAAACTTACAACGTTTTTTAAGGAAAACGTTGGGACACTACTGATAAATTATGTCATAAACTAACTATGTGCTACTGACAATTTGAGTCATTCTATTCATTTTGAAAGAAAAAAGCAACAAGGAGAAAATCCGTAGCAAAACGGCATTCTGTTTACTGGCATCGCAGGCCGCTTCGACGAGATAAGCCGCTGTGGCGATGTCGATAACGCAATACGGCAGGCGCAACAGAAATAATATTATTTTAATTCATAAATAATCAAAACTCAAATCGGTAACGGTTGCATCCCGCTGTGTCACGACAATAATTAAAGATTGAAGGTTAATCACACTGACAATCGTTATCAAACAAATCAATTATGGTGACAGAAACACATCTCCCTTTTGTTCATTTGCATTGCCACAGTCATTATTCCTTGCTTGATGGGGCGGGAAAGCTGGAAGACCTGATCGGACGGGCCAGGGAACTGGGCATGACCGCGCTGGCCCTGACCGATCACGGAAACCTCTACGGGGTACTGGAATTTTATCAGAAAGCCAAAGCCGCCGGGATCAAGCCTATCGTTGGATTCGAGGCTTACATCGCGCCGGGAAGTCGGTTTGAAAAATCAGCCACATCGCAGAAAGACGCAAGTTACCACCTGACACTTTTGGCACAAAACAACAAAGGCTATCAAAACCTGCTGAAATTGTCGTCGCTTGCGTTTATGGAAGGGTATTACTATCGCCCGCGCATCGACAAGGAAACGTTGCGGAAGTACAACGAGGGCTTGATCTGCCTGAGCGGGTGCCCATCAAGTGAACTCTCCCGTGCCATTCTCAGCGCGGAAGCGGATGGAATGTCCCGCGCCATTCAGGTCGCCGAATGGTATCGCGATTTGTTCGGGGAACGGTATTATCTCGAAATCCAGGACAGCGGCCTCGAAGTGCAGAGGCTTGTTCTCAACGGCACTCTCAAGGTTGCTCAGGAGCTCGGCATTCCGCTCGTGGCGACCAACGACGTGCATTACGTGCGTCAGAAAGATGCGGAAACACAGGACATTTTGCTCTGCCTCAGCACGGGCAAGTTTCGCACCGATGAAAACCGGATGAAAATGGAGACCGACCAGCTCTATCTGCGCAGCGGTGCCGAAATGTTGCACGCGATGCCCGGTCAGCGTGAGGCCATTGAACGGTCGCAGGCCATTGCCGATTCGTGCGACTTGGACCTTGATCTGGGAAAACGCTTCTTTCCGGCGTTTTATCCGCCGGAAAGCAAAACCTCGGACGATTATTTGCGAGAGCTTTGCATCGACGGACTCAAGCGGCGTTACGCGGGCAATGAGAAGCGGATGTCCCACGGCGAATTGTCCGAAGAGGTCATGACCCGGCTTGACCGCGAGCTTTCGGTCATCAAAAAACTGGGTTTTGCGAACTACTTTCTCATCGTGTGGGACTTTGTCCGCGTCGCCGAAGAACGCGGGATTCATCGCACGGCACGCGGCAGCGGCGTTGGTGCACTCGTTTGTTATGCGCTCAATATGAGTCACGTTTGCCCGTTGGAATTTGACCTGCTGTTCGAGCGTTTTCTTGACGAAAACCGGATTGAGGCACCTGACATTGACATCGACTTCGACCAGCAGCGACGCGGTGAAATTCTTGATTACGTCAAGGAAAAATACGGGAGTGAGAACGTTGCACAAATCGGAACCTTCGGCACAATGGCAGCGAAAATGGCGATCAAGGACGTTGGACGCGCGCTGGGGTTGTCACTGACATTTGTCACCGACGTGAGCAAGCTGGTGCCCGAGGGTCCGAAGATGACAATCGAAAAGGCCTTCGATCAAAACGACCAACTGCTGAAACTGTATGATTCAAACACTGAAGCGAAGGAATTGATTGATTTTGCGAAAAGCTTCGAAGGGCTGGCCCGTTCGGCGGGGACTCATGCCTGTGCGGTGGTCATTGCCGACCGTCCGCTGACCGACTTTGTGCCGCTCCAGCGCGTGAAGGACAAGGATGAAATCGTCACGCAGTGGGCGATGGGCGAAGTGGAAAAGGCCGGATTGCTCAAGATGGATTTTCTCGGACTGCGCAACCTCTCGATTCTGTCGCAGGCCATTGACATCATCGAACAAACGACCGGCGAAAAAATCGACCCCTACAAATTCCCGTTGGACGACCAAAAAACTTATGCCTTGCTCTGCCGCGGTGAAACGAAGGGCGTGTTCCAGCTCGAAAGCGGCGGTATGCGGGAACTCCTGCAGCGCATGAAGCCGGACAACTTCCGCGACGTCATCGCAACGCTTGCTCTGTATCGTCCCGGCCCGCTCGAGGGCGGCATGGTGGACGACTACATTGGCGTCAAACACGGTCGCCAACAGGCGGAATACGCGCATCCGATTATGAAGGACATCCTCGAAGAAACGCACGGCGTCATGGTCTATCAGGAACAGATCATGCGCATTATGAACCGGCTTGGCAATATCCCTCTTGCTGACGCCTACAGTTGCATCAAGGCCATCAGTAAAAAAAATGAAGAAAAAATCGCCAAGTCCAAAGGCGATTTCACCGCAGGCGTGCAGAAGAACGGGCTTACGAAAGCGAAAGGCGAGGAACTGTTCGACCTGATTCAGAAATTTGCCGGTTACGGATTCAACAAGAGTCACTCGACCGCCTATGCACTCATTGCGTACATGACGGCCTATCTCAAGGCGCATTATCCGGTGGAATTTATGGCGGCTCTGCTCTGTGGTGACCTTTCCAACCGCAACTTCACGAAAAAGGACGCAACCGTCGAGCATAAAGAAGACTGCGAACGCATGGGCATAACGGTCGTTCCGTCCGACGTCAATTCGTCGGACAGGTTATATACGGTCAAAGACGGCAAAATTCATTTCAGCCTGATTGCCATCAGAGGATGCAATGATTGGGCCGCCAACTGCATTGTCAACGCGCGGAACAACGGTGGGCCGTTCCGGTCGATGTTCGATTTTTGTGAACGTATTTCACCGAGAGATTGCCCGTTTGCGACCATCCAGATTCTCATCAAAGCCGGGGCGTTTGACTCGCTTGGTTGCAAACGCTCGCAGTTGATGCAAGTTCTCGAAAAAGCGTTTCAAGCCGGCAAGGCCGCCGCCGCCGACCGTGCCATCGGGCAAAAATCCTTGTTTGAAGACGCTGAGGAACCGGAAGCAGTTGACCCGCAGGAGGAAATCGCGGCGGCGATGCAGGGCTTGCCCGACATCCAGGAGTGGGACGACAAGGAAAAACTCGCTTACGAAAAAGAAGTGCTTGGTTTTTACCTGAGCAGTCACCCGTTGAAACAATATGCCGACCAATTTAAATCGTTTGCGACGCATACGACGGCCGCAGCGGTGTATTTGCCGGATCGCACGGAAGTGGTCCTCGGCGGGATGATCGGGAGCATCAAGCTCACTCAAGTCAAAAACCCTAAACCGGATTCCCCCAGCCAGTACGCCATGTTCGACCTGGAAGACGTGGACGGCATGATCCGCAGCATCATCTGGCCGGACCCCTATGCGGCGCACTTGCATCTGGTCAAGCCGGAATCCATCGTGCTGGCCTTTGGGAGAATCGACAGGAGCCGCAGTCAGGCCGAAGACGACGCAAATTTCATCATTGACCGCCTACTGACACTCGAAGAAGCCCAAGTCCAACTGACGCGCGGCGTCACCATCACCATGCCGGAATCGCGCGGTGTGGAAACGTTGCGCACACTTTACGAAATCGTGCGAGGCTACCCAGGTTCCAGCGAACTGGAATTGCACCTGCGCTTTAGTGACGGGCGGCTGGCGCAGATGAAATGCAAAACCGGCGTGACGATCAACCCGGAATTGCGACGACGCGTCACCGAACTGCTCGGCGAGGAAAATTACCGCCTGATTGCCGCCCCGCAAAAACTGTTGAGCGGAAACAACGGGAACAACCGCAACGGCAAATGGAAAAAACGAAATGGATAGGCATTGTTCGCAACACTGCTTGGGACTTATGCAAAAATCACTTGTTCGTTCCATCAGAGCCGCGACGGTAACGGAGCGGCTCTGAATTCCCTTTGCTCTGAATTCCCCTCGCACTCTTATGATTGCGGTTCTGATTGTCCCTCACTGACGTTTCAGACTCTGATTGCACAGAAAAAAACCCCACATCAAACAAAGTCAATGCGGGATTCACCTGGGAACAGGGAAAAGGGGTATCGTTTACCAGCCATAAGCAAGGCCGGCGTTGCCGGTGTGCAGCACCTGGCGATCGTTCATGGCGATGTCGTAGCCCACAAACATCCGCCAGTGCCTGAGATCATAGTTCAAGCCTGTTCCAAAGACAAACCAGTCACGTCCCGCATTGTTGCCATGAACCGTGAATGGTTGCGCGCCTGGTGCACTAAGTTTGCCAGTGAAATCGGTGCGTGTTTGGTTGAGAAATTCGTGCATCCAGTACCCCTGACCGAACAGCGCGAGTGTTCCGCGATGTGTCCGGGCAAGGTCCGTCGTGAGTCGCGTTCCGAACATGGACCGGAAGCTGGCCCCTGTCCTGATGTCGCCTGAAAAATTCAAGCCGCTTGCGCCGCTTTCGGTGAAACTCTCGAGTTGGTTGCCGATGTACTGCAAGCCGAGGAAGGGTTGCCATTTGGCCAACGGCCCCTGGAATTCCAACCCGCGTTCCCCGTAAATCGTGCCGACGAATCCGGAGTGTTTGCTTCTGGCGTTCAACCCCCAAATCGGTCGCGTCGTGTCGTATTGGTTGTAACCGAGACCGCCATGCAAAAGTGCATAACCGATTTGCAACTCTTTGCGGAGATAAAGGCCGACGAGCAGTTCCTTTGAATCGCTTGTTTGGTCCAGGTACTTGGAAATCCGGCCTTCGCCGTAGGAAACGTACATTCCGGCGCGGGTTGTGTTGCCATAGAGCCGATCAAGGCCGACAACCGTTCCGAAGAACCCTTGTTTGTACCCGGGGGCATTACCGTCATCTTGAGTTCTTCCCCCTGTTCCGTAAGCCAGTCCCCAGAGGTTCCGGCAGTTGGTTCCCGAACCGAAAACCGAAGTGCAACAGGGATCGTACTCCGTGACGCAACTGGGATCACACGCGGTGGTATAGCAGGGATCACATGCCGTGATACAACCAGGACCGTATGTTCCGCCGAACTCACCGCCCCGAAGGTAATTGTTGAGCGTGCTGTTCGTGATACTCGTGTTCATAATGCTGGTGTTGACAATCGTCCCGTAAATGGAACTGTCAAGTTTCTGAGCAAACGCTCTTTCTCCGGTTTCATACCAAGCTACGCCCAAGAGAAGGCTCCCGATCATTAGCGACCGGACAATTTTTTTCGCGATCCGGGAAATCCGTCCCGATTTGCAGATTGACTGCGCAGATTCCGACCGCTGAACTTGTGTTCTTTTCATAAACAGACTCCTATCGATGAGAATTTTGAAAATTGTAAGTGGCGAGGCGGGTGACCTTCGATGTTCTCAAGTGCCACGAACCAAGCTTCACATCGTGGTGATTCCTGTCACTCCGTTGAAAAGGATAAGGAAGCGGAAACCCCACACGGACAAGTTTTCCTGCTCTTGCCCGGCCATGCCGCTTCAAGAGATTGTCAGGCAAAAGTAATATCGGATTGACCTCCGCCGAAATCAGAAGATTTCACAGCAAGAAAGCACGTTTTTGTTGAGAGGTGATTGTGCAACTGATAGAAGTTGTACAAGGCTCTGAACTGTTATGACAGGAGCCGTGTCGAATTGGAACAAGCCATCCATTTGACAGAATCGACTTCATGAACACAAGCCGGAATGGAGCCGGTACTCCGGTGGAACCGGGTTTCACAATCAACCTGAAATCGTCGAAATACGAGGGGTTTTCGAGTTTCTCACAACGGATAAGCTGGAAATAGAAATATTCCCGCGAATGGAAAACACGCCATAGACAAGCCAATTCTCAGCAGGATCCTTATCATAAAAAGCGGCTAAACAAAACAACTGCCATGATTGTCCAACCACCCACGGCTTCTCCCAATGGGTGTCCCACACATGGCAGCGCGGTCTGGAACAGGTCACCAAAGCCATTCAAGCAGTGAAAGGGACGGAATAGAATGCCGATAGCCTACTTCAAGACTTTGGTGAACTCGTCAAGCGTTTTGCATTGGGCAGAGAGGACGGCCAACGAATCCAAAGCGGTTGGGTCAGTGCGCTTATTCAATTCGATAACGACTTCATCCGGCACATGGTGAAATTTGGCGTGTAAAAAGGTCAGGATTGTTTGGATTTTGCCTTTCAATTCGCCCCGTACTTCGCCCAGTGCTTCACCGATTTCGATGCCTTCCAAAATGTAACTGTCTTTAATTTCTTCAATCATTTTTATGTACTCCTGTCCTTTGAAAACAGTTGAAATCCCTTGTGCAAGCTGGTCTGAAGTTGCTTTTGCGGTCAAGGTGTAGTAGATGGATATGGTTTTGGTCAAATCCCAACGCAACGGTTCGTTGAGATTGGATTCAGCAACATGTCTCAAAACATTTGGCAAGTGATCAATAAATGTTCCGTCCGTTGCGCGTAGCAGGCTTTCGATAATTGCTTGAGTTTCCGGTTTACCCGGAAGATTGCCATACTTGAAACGACGCAAATTGATAAAAATCACACGGAATTGCGGTACAAGCTGGCGTAACTCATCCGTCAAGTCCGGGTACAAATCCTGAAACCAAATCTCACCGTCCCAATCCTCGCTGCCGTTGTAAACAATGATCATGATGGGAATCGGCGGTTTGAAAGTTCCCGATTCCGACCTGTTGCTTAACAACCAATGGTAACTCAGTGACAACACAGCTTCTGTCAATAATTGCAGGGCAACCGTCCGGCTTGGCCGGGATTTATGCTCCAAAAACAGGATGACCTCCGACATGGAGTTCGTGTCCAGCAACCGGGTTGCCAACGAAGCGTCCATGATGACCTCCTTGAGTTCGTCGCTCAAATGGGTGGTCGGTGCCTCCTGTAAATGGTCAAGGTCAACGTATTTCGTCAAAACCGGATCGTCACAGGATTTCAAAAAATCCGGCGCATACAACGGGTGAAAAGCTGTCCGTCGGCAAAACCTGTCATGCGGATTCGTCGGTCGCCAAATCTGCTTGTCGGTTTCTCTTTGTTCCATTTTTCAATTATACTATCAACCAACCTGATTTTCAAGGGCGAAAACTGGCCACTTTTTCCGGCGAATTACGCCGTACTCGAAAAACATTCTCATCAAAAATATATCATTCAACCGTTCCATGAAATCATTGGACTTAGGTGTGGTTTTTACCGGCAAAATTTCGTTGTAACTTACAATGTTATAACAACTTAAAATCAAAACAATCAAAATTTGCGCCGCGCGCAAGAAAGTGTGTCTCACCCCGCGTCTAGTGCCTTGTCCAGGCTAAAACTGTAAGTTGACTAAAAATATAATCATTCGTTGTCGAAGTGGAATTTCGGGTACACGGAGTCCAATTTGATTCGTGCGTCGTCGGTGGTGAATTGCCAGTGGACGCCTTTGGCATGATCGTTTCGCCAGGCCGTCCAAGCGGCGGCTTGCTTGCGAACTTCATCCATCCGCACCTTTCCAAAACAAATAAAAAACTTGTTCCCGGAACAGATACGCCGGGAACAAGTAAAAATTAACATTCGCAAAACAACGCTGCAAATAAAAAAGGTCAAAAAAATCCTAAGATTTCAAAGATTTTTATCCGCAAGAAACACTGTTCCCAACCGGCAATGAATAAACTTGGGAATACCATGTTTTTCAAAAAACTTGTTAAACTGATAAATCGTGAATTGAACCACATCAGGATCCGTCGGTCTGCCCCACCCCGCTCTTGCGATTTCAGGATAAGGAACAGGTCCGCCGGACAAAAGCAAACACTTCAAAATTCCAATACGTGTCTTGGATATCCGCACGCGTTTCCCGCGATACTCCACAATCCGCGACCTGGAATCATCCGGCAATTTCCATTCCGGGGCATCGCATACATCTTGCCTGCCGCGTAACAACAGATCAAAAAGATCATGATGCCGTTCCGCAAATGATCTCTCCAACTCAGAACTGGGTTGAAACACAACCACAAAAAACTCCGCAATTTCAACAATCGTCGGTTTTGTGGAACATAACGCAAACTCGTAAGTCATCATCGGTCACAATACCTCCTGCAATGTCTATCATGGTCCTAAAAATTTTTAACAGGACATCCCGGTATATCAATCGCAATACGGTGACAATTCCTTAAAAGTAATTTGCGTAAACAAGCCAAATATTTACGGCCAACGATTTCGTCGCAGTACCATTCGGAACATACAAATTTCATCCCAGTTTTAAAACAAATATCCTGAGTCGGTCGCAGTTCCATCTTTCATGTCTCGGCTGCGGCATGTTGAAACCCCTTCCATCGCTCCACACTTTCACCATTGGAAAAGGCACGAAGCATCTCGACCGAATACAGATGCTTCTTGCGCAGAACAACGCTATGAATCGCTCCTTTTTTTCTTAGGTCATACAATGTCCGTACCGTGACATTGAGTGCCTTGGCCGCCTGCTCGGAAGTCAGAAGCAACGGCTGGATTTTTTCTGTTTTTTCGTTAGACTCTTTCTTAATCTGCACTGTCAATCCTCCATAATCTGTTATCAA
>WRMR01000190.1 GCA_009776995.1 Planctomycetaceae bacterium
ATTCCATGAATTACCGGCTGGTCATCAAGCTCCTGGGCAGTGTTTGCATCGCGCTCGGTCTGGCGATGGCGTTCAGTATTCCCTGGGCATGGGAACACTCCAGTTCCTCCATGCCGAATGAATATAAGTCCCTCACCACGCGTGGACTTCAGCTTCAATCCGAAACCAATGGATATACTGCCCTGCTTTATTCTATGGGCATTTGTTTCGTTCTCGGAGCAATTCTGCGGTACATCGGCCAAAAAGCCAAGCCGACGCTCTTTCGGCGTGAGGCCATTACGGTGGTCGTTTTCTCGTGGGTACTGGCAACCATTCTTGGGGCCTTGCCTTACTTTCTCAGCGCAGAAACAAGTTTCATCGACGCCATGTTTGAAAGCCAGTCGGGTTTCAGCACAACCGGCGCGACCGTGTTTTCCGACATTGAAAGTCTCCCGCACTGCATCCTGTTTTGGCGCAGTTGCACACAGTTTCTCGGCGGACTTGGCATCATCGTTCTGCTCGTCGCGATTCTCGGCCAGGGCTTTGGCGGCAAGGAAGTCCTGCGCACCGAGCGCGTCGGTTCACCCGGCGAAGGAACGCCGCTTGCCCGTGTGCAAAGCCTGGCCTGGTCGCTGTTCGGCATTTATATCGGGCTGAATGTCCTGCTGATTGCCATTCTGTTGATGTTGAATTTCAGTCTGTTCGACGCAATCTGCCACGCCTTTGCGACGATGGCCACCGGCGGGTTCAGTACGTACAACGAGAGCATAGGCCACTTTGCGAACAATCCGGATTACAACGGCGCGGCCATCGAGTGGGTATTGACCCTGTTCATGTTCCTCGGCGGGACGAACTTTGTGCTGTTTTTCTGGTGTCTTTGCGGTCAACCGGGGCGATTGTTCCGCGACACGGAATGGCAAACCTACGTCGGAATCGTTCTCGCAGCGTCGCTGGCTGTGATGATCTTCGGCCTCTGGTACGGCAGTTTCCATGTCGCCGCCAACCAGGTTACGGAACCCATCCCCACATCCTTCGCCTTGCGCACTTCCATGTTTCACGTTGTTTCGCTGATGACTTCAACGGGATTCGTTGCCGATCCATACGACGCCTGGAACGCTCCGTCCGTGATGATCCTGCTCATTCTCATGTGCATCGGGGCTTGTGCCGGAAGCACAGCCGGGGGAATCAAACTGTTTCGCGTTGTGTTGGGGGCAAAAATCGTCCGCGCCCATATCGAACAGACCTGGCACCCGACCGTCGTGCGAAACGTCTGGCTCCAGAAAAACATTGTCAACCGCGACCTGCTCAATAACGTGGCGATTTACATTGCGTTGTATTTTGCCGTGATCGTGATTGTCACACTGGTCATTACGGCCATCGAACCGGACACCACCTGGCAAAACAGCGGCTATTTGGAAGACCGCCAGTTGCTTGACGTCCCGTGCATGGTTCTGACCTGCCTCGGCAATGTCGGCCCCGGGATCGGCGTTATTGGCACGTCCGGAAACTTCGGGTCGCTGACTACCGTGACCAAGTTCCTGCTCACCTGGGTCATGCTGCTCGGACGGCTCGAAATTTTCGTCGTCCTGGCCGTACTGTCCCCGCGTTTCTGGCGAACTCATACGTGAGTTGTACCCCGCAACACCTTGATTTCGCATGTTCGGTCACGACAGATGGTCGGTGTCAACGAGCAATGTGACAGGCCCTGAATTGACCAATTCAACGGCCATTTCCCGCTGGAACGTCCCCGTTGCGACACGCACGCCCAGCTCGCGCAGGGCGGCGACGAATTGCTCGTACAACCGCTGCGCGATATCCGGTCGTGCGGCTTCCGTGAAACCGGGACGCCGGCCTTTGCGGCAGTCGCCGTACAGCGTAAACTGACTGACCACGAGGGCTTCCCCGTCGACGTCGAGCAGTCCAAGATTCATTTTGCCCGCGTTGTCTTCAAAAATCCGAAGTTGGGCCACTTTCGACGCCAAAAACGTGGCGTCCCGCTCACCATCGCCCTCGCGAACGCCCAGCAAAACCAGAATGCCGTGTCCGATTTCGCCCGTGACTTCCCCAGTATCCGGCAGAGTGACTTTCGCACGGCTGACCCGTTGCACACACGCCCGCATGGTTCCCTCCGTCAAAGTGTTCGTGGATTTCGTGCTGTCATTACCATATCCAATATACCACCAAACCTGCGCAACCGCGAGTCTCTTGCCGGGAACGGCGGGTGTAGTAAAATTTGTGCGCGCTATCATGCCAAATTCCCGTAAGCTTTCCATTGGCTTCCACAGAGTACGGCCCAGAGGGGGCAAAGTCCAGAGAGAGCAAAGTGCCGAGAGCTGAGAGCAGAGTGGGAACATAAAACACTCTGTGCTTTGCACTCCAAACGTCCCATCGGTACGGCTTCTTTCTGACACAAATCGCAAATCGTGTTGTCCGACAGTTTGATGTCGCAAAACTCTTCGAGATGTTCGGCGGCTTTGTGGTCCATGGTCGGCTCCTCAAAAATCAAACGGGGGTGAAATCTCAAAACCGCCAGTTGAACCTCACTTGCCCAATCACGCAACCAGGGTTTACTACACCCATCCCCCCGGTTGACCCTCTGTAGCATCGTCAAGTCCAACCGCTGGCCGCTCTTCTGGACGATCAACAAACAACTCGGCAAATTACCGCAATCTGCGTAAAGTAAAAGATATGTCCATAGTTACTGTCAAAATTGACACAATGAGAAATACCACAATTTTCTTGAAAGTATTATTTTGTGAAAAAAAGAAAAAATCACCATGACAGTAGTGATGGTCGATACTTCTTGGAAGCAAAAAAATATTCCCTTGAAAATGTCTCACAGAAAAACTATAATTGGGGTATGAGTCAAATAAAATTCCGGTTCAACTTCCCAAAGGCATTACAGGCCACCGCTTGGTTGCTACGGCTGGCAGGCGGTCGGATACGTTACATCAAACTCCTGAAGTTGCTCTACATCGCCGAACGGGAATACCTTGCAGAAGAGGCCAAAATGATCTTCGGTGACCGGGTTGTGGCCATGAAATACGGCCCGGTGTTGACCAACGTTTACGACCTCATCAAGAGCGAAGGTGATTACGCCGAAACATGGCGAGAGTATATCCACAAAACAAGCGATTACAATGTGATTCTGCGCAGTGATCCCGGTTATGGCGATTTGTGCCGGGCGGAAACAGAAAAGTTGACTGATGTTTTCGAGCGTTACGGGAAAATGGACGGCTTTCGACTTTCAGAAGTCACACACCAATTCCCCGAATGGTTGCGGAATTACGAAGACATTGCCTTTTCAGGATCGTTCCCGATTTCCGTTGAGGACATTCTTTGTGCTCAAGGCAAAAGGGAATTGATCGGCAGGGTGATTGACCATCTTGAAGAAGTCGCCTGGAGTGAAAAGCTGTTCGGGATGCAATCGTGAAAACGGGTGACGCATTCCTTGCGCCTGATAAAGATCATCACAACATCAAGCACCTCTACATCATTGTTTCTGACCCTTCGCAAAACTCTGATGCAGTTTTTCTTGTGATGGTCAGTACGCATGAAACATACAAAGACGAAACATGTATTCTTGAATCGGGAGACCATCCACGAATCAACCATCGTTCGGTTGTGATCTATGTGAGACCACCGGCGGTACTTACGTCGGTCTCCCGCTTGAAATCGCTTGTGGAATCAGGAATGGTCGAGATACAACAACCGGTTTCGGAAACGGTGTTGTCAAAAAACACCGAAGGATGTACCAAAACCCGTCACATTGAATCAGGCATCGAAACGCTTTTGTTCAAACAAGGTCTTTTGCGGAATTGATTGCAAATCCTCGTATCACTCGTACTTCAACGCGACGGCGTCGCCTTTGGCATCGTCTTTTTTGGCGTAAATTTCGGTCGTGCTGATGTTCTTGTGGCCAGCCATAATCTGTGCGGCCTCGATGTCTTCGTTCGCCCGGATCATCGTCAGCGCGGAACCCCGGCCTTTTGTGCGGCACTCTGGATGAGACTTTCATAGCCACGGAAGTCGGCGGAATCGCCTTATGTTGCGTCCGTTTCAAATCGAATCTGGTTTTGCTCGAAGCCGAAATGCAAGATTCGGCAATCGCTGGACAGCGTTTCAGCGGGTAGAACAAGCAGAGCCGCGACGCCCGGATGCCGGCGACAATATTCGACGGTCTGTTCCGGGCTGAGTACAAAGAACGCGGTCGAAAGGGCGTCGGCCAGCGCGGCAGCCGGGGCAATGACTGTCGCCATGAGTACGTTTTCCGCCGGCCAGCCAGAACGCGGGTCAATGATGTGACTGTAGCGTTTGCCCTGATGAATGAAAAACTGGTGTTGCGAACCGGAAGTGCCGAGAGCCTCATCGGTCAGTCGCACTTCTGCGAGGCGTCGGCCCGGACGAATCGGGTGCGAGATGCCGACCGTCCAACCGACCGAACGGTCTCGCGTCGATTCGAGCAGTGTTCCGCAGACGTTCGATGGCACGTTCTTTTGTGCCGTTTGCGGCCAGGCTTCCCTCATGCGACCGCCAAGGGCCAGGATACTGCTGCGGCCGCCGTGCAACAGCGCATGTTCGACGCCCGATTCCCACAGCTTGCCTTGCGCCGAATCGAGTGCCGCGCCTTTGCCGATACAACCGAGGCTGATTTCGACGCCCGGTTTCGTGAAACGGACGCTTTGCGGCTCCGTGTCCAGTTGCACGAGTGCCTGCCCGACACATTGCAGTGCGGCGGTGATTTCATGTTGCGGCGGCACCTTCCCTTCGCGTTTGGAAAAACCCCACAATCGCCACAGTGTTGACGCTGTGACGTCGATAGCACCGTCTGTTTCGCTGGCAAGTTGCAGGCACTGCGCAAGCAGGTTCCAAACTTCGGAAGACGTTGTGACCGCGTTTTGGGCGGCACTACTGTTAATGCGTGAGATTTCACTTTCCACCTGAAACGCGGAAAGTACGGATTCCAACCGCTCGACCTCATCCAGTACCGCCAGTGCCGCCTCCGTCGCCTGGGGGTATTGTCCGCGATTAAGTAAAACCTCGAAGTCATTCGCCATCGCACGGCGGGCAAATCGCAATAAAGGCCATCCGGCCGGCGACGTGTCCGTCGTTGCCATCGGAAACGCATCGGCGTTTTCGCTTGCCGCATCGACCGCCGCTCCGGCAGCTTCACGAATTTTCCCAAAAAACGAATGCCCCTGCAAAAACTGCCGCCGCGATGGTTCTTTTTCAGTCATGGCCTATTGCCCCAAAGCAAGAGCGTATTGATAGACGGCGCGGTGCAGGCGTTCCCAGTCGTTCCCGAAGACACTTTCAAAATCGCTGAGCCGTGTTTCCCGGTCATTAGGAATAAAAGGTTGCTTTTCTGAGATGATTTTCAGGTACTGGACCAACCTGTCGCTGTGTTTTGCATTGAGAAAGTGCATCATGGTCCAGCAGGTCGCATAGGAATCCAGCAACGCATCGCCGCCCGTGAGACGGAACGTGTCGTCACTTTCGACCAGTTGCCGCACAGGTTCCTGCGGTTCACGTTTGGTAAAGTAGCGATAAAAGTGATTCAGCCGTGTTTGATTGACCTTGATGTCGGATGACCAGGCTTTGACTGTGTTGAAATCCGGTGTTTCGTAAAGTGTTGCGATCCCCTCGCTGACCCAGATTGGACAGGCTGCGTAACGTTGAAACATGCCGCTGTTGTAGGAAATCTGATGTGCCGCCTCATGTACAAAAGTCGAAACCAACTTTGCCGATTCGGGACGCGACATGATTTCCCGGATACGCTGGTTCATTGAACCGCGAATACCGCCATAGTTTTCTCCTCCGGTCAGATCGTAAAACACGATGCGGTTACTCTGTTGGTTGTAATAAGCACTGATCTGCGTGACTGCCGGGCCGACTTCATCGCGGGTGCATTGGACGAAATTGCCGTAGTCCGCAAAAATCACCGCAACCAGCGAGAATTCCGGCTCGGACAGATCGAAGCCTTTTGCCCGCCAGTGTTCGAGAAAGGCCGTATCGAGTTGTTCGAGCAGTTCGCCACACCAGGTTGCATAAGCAACTGTCGTGTCGAAGACGATCATGTAACGTTTCGTTTCAAGAATGCGGAACTCTTTCGGGAAGTCGGCCTTGATCCGTTTTTTCATTTCGTCCCGCGAACAGGGTTCAAACGCAACGTCGTCGGACCATTGTTCGATAACGTCTTTCGGCTGAATTATGCGCCAGTAACCGTCGCGTTCTTCAAGCACAAAGTTCCCGCCGGTGTCATGTTGGATAATACGGCCGTTGCGTGTGACTTTATGCCCCTTTTCACGGAACGTTACGTAATCGAGTGCAAATGCCGGTGCAAGAAACGTTACGGCAAAGCATGTCGAAAACAAGGTCAGGATAAAACGTGCCATGGCTGTTGACGGCTTGTGGTTCGTGGTCATGCGGAAACGGTGGCAAAAAAAACTCTGCTCAAAAGTCGGTTTTTCACGGAAAAAATAACGCAAATTTTTCGGCCAATCGGCCTTGTGTCACTTGCCGATCCTGTTTTTAATATTGCACAGATTTGAACGAAAAGCAAGGGCAAATCATCAAAAAATGGATTCCCAAACAAAAAAAGTGTATCTTCGGGTGAAGTAAAGGAGGAAGAGTTAGGAGTTTGGTCCAGTGGTTTGGAATTAAAAGTCAATCGTCCTTGTCGTGTTTTTCGAGGAGTTTTGCGGTGGAAGCGTTGGTGTTGGCGTTTTGTTGACTTGCGTGGCATCGAAGGCGGTCGGGGGTTGCGGCGACGTTTCGTGTATTTGCGAATCGGGACCAGCATGGCTAGAACCCGCAATGCCATCGCCAACTCCTTCGGAGTCATGTCATGAAACATTTCCCAGTCCCGTATTCGACAAAACCGCATCCAAGCAAAGTGGAAAAAGACGCTTTGAATTTCGTACTTTTTACCCTGCATTCTGCATTTTATCTCACCCGTTCTTTTCCTGTGAGGACTCTCTCCCACACTTCCGGATCGAGTTTTTCCGAGAGGAACGTCACCGCGCCGTTTCGCAGGCCGACGTTTGCGCCGCCAGTGTGGTAGCTCCCGATGACGTTTTCAGATGATTCCGGCCTCCGGATATGGGGAGGCGGGTTGCCGTTGATGCCCGTTTTGGCTTCATCGAAGGTCACGTCAAACCCCGGGTTCATCCAGTTGCCCGGCGTACGGGTTTCGGCGATGAGAGCCATGCCGCCGCTTTCCGTGCCGAACCCGGACAACGTTTTACCGGTGCCGCTGCCGTCGAAGGGTGTTTCTTCGCCGAGGATCACGCAATAGCTTGTGTCGCCTGGTTGCATCCGGGTTTCGCAGGTCGGACAGCGATAGACGTCGGGAACACGCTCGTGAAACTGCCGATTGGACTCGCTGTCCCAGGGTTCATCGAGCCGGATTTGCCCGTACAGTTCGGCGAGTTCTGCGTCGCCCAGCCAGGGCAGTAGCAACACCCGCCAACTGTGAAGCGGTTTGTCGTCGGCGTCAACACTGAACGCGGGCGGCAGCGTGCCGTGTTCTGCGTAGTAAAGCAACATCGCCAGCGTGATCCGCTGCATGTTGCCGATACAGTCCAGGCGGTGTTTGGCTTTTTCCGCCGCATCGACTGCCGGGAACCACAACGACGCAAGAATGTCGATGAAAACCTCCGACCGTTTGTTCCGGCTGAAAATCGAACGGAACACTGACCCGGCAACGTTGCCGGTGGATGGTTTCTGAGCCGGTGGCTCCAGTTCTCCGCTGATGTATTGGTTCGCGCGGCTCATCACAACATTCCAGTTGTACGGCATATTGATCACAAAACGAAAAACCATCGGCGGCATGGCATCTTCGGACGGCGACGGAATTCCCCTGGCATAATTCTGAAAGGTGTCCAAAACCAAAAAACGCTCACTTTCATGGGCTTGGTGCGCCGTCATGCCAAGCGACAGTTCCGATTGCAGTTGGATGAGACGCCGGATTTGTTCGGCGGTCGGTTGCGATTCCAGATTGTCGGCGATTCCTCCCGAATAAGCGATGCCGTCAATGGCAATTCCAACAAGATAACTGACAAGAAGTCCCTGATTCTGGACATGCCGACCGAGCCGATGTGTCGCGATTTTGTCGGCAATCGCACCGTCAATATCACCTTGTCCCAACCGGTAATGAAACCGTGCTTGAAATTCCCTCGCATAGTTGCGAAACTCTTGAATTGGAGGCAAGGAGAGTTCAATGAGATGCTGTAACGACTCGTGACCTTCCGGCACAACCAACGGCTGACGAAACGCCGGTTTGCTTACCGCCTCGCTGACGATATCCAGTACGGGTGAAGTTTGTTCCAGCAACGGAGCCATCATCGAATAGTCTTCCAGTGTCCAAGGTTGTTCCATCACTCGACTGTAAAGCTCTCCTTCCAATTTGCCTGCTGCGTCATTGTCGTTGGGATGGATTGTCTTTGCGTATTCCATCAAAAAAATTCCCCTGTTCATCAACTTCATGTCCGGCTTGTTGTCCGGGGGCAGGCCGAGTTTCTCGTAACCCTGTGCACGCAATGCGTCTTTGTCCAGGTCGTAACTTTTCCGCTCTTTGCTCTTGGGATCGAAGTAGGTTAGTTCGTACTCCGGCAGTCCGAGATGCCGCGCGATGATGCGGTAGCCGTTGTCATCGGTCTTCATTTCCGGCGGATAGCACATCTGCTCGTAAGCCTTGCAGTAGTCGATCCATTTGCCGTCGGCAGTG
>WRMR01000191.1 GCA_009776995.1 Planctomycetaceae bacterium
TTGCGCCCTCTGCGTGAAATTCTCTTGTTTCACACGGAGACACAGAGGCACGGAGGAATGATAAACAAGAAACCAAAAAAGCCGCACATAAAAACGCGCGACTCTGAAAATGGGTTTCAGTTTTCATCGGTTTCGATGTTTGGCTCCGTGTTTTGCGAGGGTGGAACACTTGATGGACAAGCACACCGAGTACAGAACGATAGAATAAAAAAAAGAATGCTGGTTACTAAAACACAAATCCCGTACTTCACTGGTGAAATAAATTTTACGATCAATAAAGCCAGTGATTCTGGTCTAGCACTATTTGCTGTATATAAGTCGTGAAAAATATAAACAAATGGTCCAAAGGTTAGTATCAATCCGACAATGAAGAGCAGTACAGCAATCAGTCGCAAAGATGACTTCAATCCTCTATTATTTTTCATGGCAATATTTGTCCTTCCTCTTAGCATTCCTAACTGTTTAACATTTTCGAGTTATCTTCAAAAGTTGTGTATGGTTGAAACGTGGTGACAATCACGGCGTGACCGCCCTGCCACTCTGGAATTCTGCACTCAGAGCCGCGACGGTTACGGAGCGGTCGAACGGGTTGAGACTCTGTTCCACTTCGACCGCTCGATGACTCTCGCGGCTCTGAATCTTAAACATTCTGCATTCTGCATTCTGCATTCTGCACTTCTTCGCGGCTCGACGGCGAAAAGCTTACGGTCGATACCAAAGCGACTCCCAATACCGGCGATCGGTTTCGTAAGGATCGATTGGCCGGCGGATGTCATGATCGGGCGGCAGGACACCGTAACGAATCATCTCACGGGTGTACGGCCAGTTGGCGACAAACGGCGTCATGCTGAAGCGGTTGCTCTCTTCCAGGATGTAACGCCGCCCCCGTTCGATGCCGGCGAGAATCGTTTGGTAATCCGGGTCATTCGTGTCGGCGAACACGGTTCCCCGGCAACGCCCGTTGCCGCCGGCGTCTTTCGCAAGCGGCCCGAGCAGGATTTTCGATTTTTCCGGTGTGGTCAGGTTGAAAATGACATGCCGGTTGAATCGTCCGCCGTCTTCCGAAAGGGAATGCGAAACACGCATGTTCCGCTCCTGCGTGTGGCAGGTGTCGCAACGTCGCGTGATTGCTTCCTGCATGGCCCGGGTTTCCGGCCAGTCGGCGTCGTTATTGACTCTCTGGTTGCGGTAGTGCCAGCCGATCAAGCCGGTGCCGTTGGCCGCGTAAGTACCGGCGTAATTCGCTCCGGATTCGATCCAGTAACGGACGATCTTCTTTTCCGCGCCGGAGAGTTTCGCGCCTTCGTGTTCCTGTTGGATCAGTTGGAATAACCGGCTTGCCTGGTTGCCGATTTCATAAGGCTCCAAATTGCTCACGGCACGGTTGCGGTTGTCGCCGAACATGTTCCGGCCGGACAGCGTGAGATAGCTCATTGTAAAGAGCGGTCCCCAATCGCCGGCCAGGTTGACCCCGGCGTCGGCACGTTCATTGTTGTGGCACGCGACGCAATGTCTGTCGAGGATCGGCTGAATGTCGCGTGGAAAGTCGAACACGTCGGGAATGCCTTCGATGGCCGTGGGACGATGCGGCTTGCGGCCAATGACCTGTTGCATGGCCGTCGTGTTCGTCAGCGGGGCTTCCATGCGTGTTTCGTGACAACCGATGCACGTCATGGTTTCCCCCGGCATCGTCGTGGTGAAACTGTGCATCCGCTTGACCGCATTGCCTTCGTGATCCATTGCGATAAAGAACACGCTGCGCATCGCCGGCAGTTCAAAAAACGCGGAACCGTCCGGTTCCACCGGCACCGTACCGAGAATGCGTTCCAGGGTGAACGTTCCGCCGTTGGAAATCTGGTCCATTCCACCACTGTAATGGACCGGTTCGGGCAATGTTTCCACGACAAGCAGTTCCTTGACCGAACCGCGTTCGACTCCGGCCATTTTTCGCCCCTGATAAATGTCGAGCATGGCATATCGCCCGAACGCATCGGATGGTACAACCTGGTCGGCAAAGACCGATTCCCGTTCACGCGGCATGACAGGACGCGGCTCGTGCACGCGAAACCCTTTGTCCCTCAGTTCAGGCGGCAATTCAAAAATCGTTTGCTCACGGCCTTCCCCATCGATCAGTTGGAGTTGTGCGTACTTCGTTGCCAGGAACGCATTTTCACTGAATGCCCACGGGTCGCCGTGGTCATAGTGCCGCGAGACTTCGACGGCACCATCCGGGTTGTCCGGGCCGTATTTCGGGTCAATGACCACGATTCTGCCGAGATGCTCGGTTCGCCCGTGGCCCGGCGAAAAAATCGAGACGATTTTTTCTGAATTGTCAACCGGTTTGGCGCCAAGCATGACGATCCCCGGATTGAGATTGCCGTAAAAAACCATTTGCCGCGTTCCGTCGGGGTTCATCGTCCAGAGGTGATGGTAATCCACCTGGGAACGGTCAACGTATTCCCAACGCATATACAGGATTTGTCCGTTCGGCAAGGGCCAGGGCGTGTTGTCCTGTTCAATATTCACCGAAAGCTCACGGATGTTTTCGCCGTTCGGTCCGCAACGGTGCAAGGTTGCGACTTGGGTGAGCCAGCATTGCACCCAGCGTTTGGTGCGGCTGGAGCAGAAAATGATGTCGCCCGATGCAAGATAAGTCGGCTCAATATCGTCCCAGTCGCCGAACGTGATTTGTTTCAATCCCGTGCCGTCGAGGTGGATTTCGTACAGATTGTAATGCCGTTTACCCGCCGGGAGATACGAAAAGATGATTTTTTCGCCGTCATAATGCAACTGAGGGTCGCGAATTGAACCGCCGGAGTCTTCAAAAACCGTCCGCACGTCACCGGTTTCGAGGTTGAGTACGCAAAGCGACGCCCCGGCATGAGGTTCAAAAGGAAACATGTTTTCATCTGCCGCATAATACCCGAAATTGGCGTACCAATGTTCGTCGTTGCCGGGCTTGCGAATGACGAACAAAATCTCGCGGACATGACTCATTTCGTTGGCGAGAAACTGCTTTTTCAAATCCAACGGCTCCTCTTGCGGGAGCGGTTCGGGCTTGTGCCGAAGGGCGATGTAATCGTAAAACAGCCAGCTTCCATCAACCAGCGTGATCGAAAAGAGATTCTGTCCCTGCACGATTTTTCCGGCGGGAATCCCGAAAATGACCGACTCAAAATAACCCGTCTCGGTCCCTGCATTGAAACTGCTCCGTCCCGGAGGGCCTTTCGGCTGACGTTTCGGTTCCAGGTCGAACCCGTTGATGTTGATTTTGATGAGCGACTGTTCATGCGGATGGGCAAACGCAATTCCCATGACGAAATACAACGGCACATCAAACGTTTTGGGGGAGTTAAACTCAATTTCCGAGGTGAATGAAAGCCCGGCGTTTTGCATGTCGCGTGTGCTGATGTGCATCGGCATCCATTCGTGGTTGCGATGCTTGCCGACAAGAAAACGTGTGACCGGCGACTTTGTGTCGCGCAATTTTTCCCAATCGATCCACTTCGTAAACTCGGCCGTTCGGGCATCAGGATAGCCGATTTGAAACACGATGTCATCAGCACCATCGGGGAGAGTTTGGGCGTTTGAGAAACCGGAAAGTCCCACACAGGCAATCGCAAAGCCAAAGATAAAACAAACCAAAACACGTCGCGGCCAATGACAACAGATAAGTGGAAAACACTGCTTGCACATCATGTTTCTCCTGTGAATTAGGTGCAAAAACAGACAGTGGCGCACTCTGCAATGCCACTCTTGGCAGTAATTATACCGGAAACGGTCGAAGTATGCAAGAAAAAACCGTCAGGAGTTCAAAAAGGGCGGTAAGGCAGGGAAAACAGGGATTGACTGTTGGCATCCAACTCTGTACAGTGGGACATGAGCCTTGTTCTCCCTGGAAATTTTGGAGATGTCGCAATGAAAAATACGTGTCCTGTCCTTTTTGCCGCCTTTGCAGTGTCGTTGGGATTGCTTACCGTCACGGCTTTCGGGCAAGGTTCGCCTCCGGCATGGCTGAAAGATGCTCAGACGCCTCCCGCTGGACAACCGGCGGAGATGATCATTGACACGTTGCTCGCCGGTGAAGATGGTAAGGCGTTCACGACGGTTGCCGAATGGGAAAAACGGCGTACCGGGTTGCGGGAAGCGTGGATCAAGTATCTCGGTCCCATGGCATCAGTGCGTGAAAAAGGGAAAAAATACGAGCCACCGCCGTTTGAAGTTCTTGAGGAAGTCGAGTTGGACGGGATTATTCGCAAAAAAGTTCTTTACACGACGGAACCGGGGCAACATGTGCGTGCGTACCTGATGATGCCGCAAAAGATGGAAACACCGTGTCCGGCTGTTGTTGTTTTTCATGGGACGAACGAGTATTCGTACCACCAAACCGCCGGTGTTTTCGATACCGGAGTTCGCGCGACGGGATACCACCTTGCGAGAAAAGGTTACGTCACGATCTGTCCCCAGAACTGCCTCTGGCCATGCAGTGATGAAATCCAACTCGCCTATCGTGAAGTCACCAAACAGTTTCGGGAGCGAAATCCGGACAACTGGGGCATGGCGCGCATGATCCTGGATGCGCAGATTGCCGTCGACATTCTCGTTTCTCTGGACGAAGTCGATCCTCAGCGAATCGGTTGCACCGGACATTCCCTGGGCGGCAAGCAGGCATTGTACCTCCCGGCCTTCGATGAACGGGTGTCGTGCAGTGTCAGCAGCGAAGGAGGCATCGGCATGGAGCAGTCGAATTGGGAAGCCGATTGGTATCTCGGTCCGCCATCCAAAGAGGCGGGATTTCCGTTGCACCACCGCGAAATCCTTGCCATGATTGCCCCGCGTCCGTTTCTCCTGATTGGCGGTGACGATTCCGACGGAGACGCCAGTTGGCCCTGCATTGCGGCGGCCATGCCTGTTTATCGGCTTTACGGCACCCCGCCATGCCTCGGACTGTTCAACCATAAAAAAGGGCACGCCTTGCCTCCTGAAGCGGAAAAAACAACTTACGAGTGGTTCGATTCGTTCCTGGTTCCGCAAGAGTTGTGTCAATAGAATCGAACAGCAGCCGGAAACGAAACACAGCGGATTGACCGGATCATCCCACAGTGACTCGTTCTCTGCGAAAAATATTTTAGACTACCTTTCCGTACTTTTCGCGGTAAAAGCAAAACCATCATGATAAAAATATTCAATGGGAAAACAACAACGTTGGTTCTGTCGCTGATCCTTCTCCAGGGGACGTTGGCGTTCAGTGCGACGGCTCAAGAACAGGTGTTGGTCTTCGACATCACGTTACCGATCACTTCCGGCTCGGCCAATGCCCTGAAGCGGAACATGGAAAGCGAAATCACCCAACTCGCCGCTGATTTGGGCAAAGCCACGTTCATTTTTCGGATGATCGTCCCGCCGGACCAGGAGAACTACGGTCGCGGCAGCCGGTTCGCCGGGTGTTACGAACTGGCCGGGCTGATTTCCGGTCCGAAACTGGCCGATGTCAGAACCATCGCGTTTTTTCCCAATTCCGTGCAGGGACACGCGATTCTCGTCGGGCTGGCCTGTGACGAAATTTATCTGGCAGGCGATTCCCAAATCGGCGAAGCGGCCATCGACGAACCGCAGTTGACGCCGACCATTCGGCAGGCGTATCGTGAAATTTCCGACCGCCGCACGAAAGTGCCCTGGCCGGTCATCGGGAAAATGCTCGACAAGTCCGTCGAACTGATGCAGGTCGAAACGGAAAACGGTACGCGGCTGTTCGAGGCGAAAAATCTCGCCGAATTACGCGAGGCGGAAACGTTTCTCAATGATCCCGTCGCCGTCAAACCGGCGGGACATCCCGGTTTTTACACCGCCGATGAAGCCCGGCGCATCGGGTTGGCCGCAGGTTTGGCTGACAATCTCACGGCCGTCGCCGCATTGCTGCAAGTCGCGCCGGAATCATTGCGCGTCACGCAAATTACCGATTCCGATGGTTACGCGATTCGCGTTGACCTGAAAAACCAGCTCACCATGGCTCTGGCCGACGAAATTCAGCGTACCATCCTCAAGGCTGTTGACGGGGACAAAAACACCGGCGGACAGGGGGCCAATTTCATCTGCCTTTGGATCGACTCACCCGGCGGCGATTTGGCGGCCTGTTTGAAACTGGCATCGTTTCTGGCTTTTGATATTGACTCGTCGAAAACGCGAACCGTCGCTTACGTCCCGCACCAGGCACGCAGCGGCGTCGCCCTCGTCGCCCTGGCCTGCGACGAAACCGCAATCGGCCCCGACGCCGTTTTCGGCGGTGACGGCTCGAAGGAATACACCGCCGGCGAAGTGACCGCCGCCATCGAAACGTTGACGACCACGCTGTCGCACAAAACCATGCGCCGCTGGTCGTTGCCTGCGGCGATTCTCGACCGGAACCTCGAAGTCGCCGGATATTCGCTCAACGGCAATCCGCAAGTGAGAGCGTTTTTCTGCGACAAGGAACTCGCCGCGCAACCCAACCCGGAACTTTGGACGAAAGGCAAAATTGTCACACAACCGGGGCAAGCATTTGCCGCCAAAGGTCAGGCGGCGATTGACCACCTGCTCGCCGACCGTTTGGCACACGATTTCAACGGGTTTAAGACGCTCTACCACCTCGAAAACGAGCTGCATCTCGTCACGCCGGGTTGGGTCGATTTTCTCGTTCGTGCCCTGGCTTCGCCCTGGCTGGCGTCACTGTTGTTGTTGATCGGTTTCCTGGCCGTATGGAAAGAAATGCAAACTCCGGGCTTGGGACTCGGAGCGTCCGTGGCACTGCTTTGTTTCGCGCTGTTCTTCTGGAGCCGGTTCCTCGGTGGCACCGCCGGATGGCTCGAAGCGATTCTCATCATCAGCGGACTGGTTTTGCTGGCGATAGAAATTTTCGTGTTGCCCGGCTTCGGGGCGTTCGGCGTGTGCGGAAGCATTTGCCTCGTGGCGGGCTTCGTGCTGGCGAGCCAAACGTTTATCATTCCGCGCAATTCGTACCAGTTCTCGCAAATGATCAATTCGGGACTCGTGCTGGTCATCTCCGGCAGCGGAACGGTTGCCGTGTTGTTGGCAACGGCACATCTCCTGCACGAGGCGAACAAACCCAGAGACACGGAACTGGTTCATGAAACGGAAAAACTGGCCGATTACGACCACCTGCTCGGCAGGTCGGGCGTCACGACCACACCGTTGGTGCCGTCCGGCCTGGCCATGATCGACGGCGCATTGATCGACGTGGCCTCCGAAGGCGACATGCTCGAAGCCGACACGCCCATCCGCGTCGTCGATGTACGTGGTTACCGGGTCATCGTGCGGAAAGAGTAAAGATTATCAGATTATTATTTCTGATTCTACCGTATTAAGTGTTTGTTAAATTACGAAAACTGGAGAAACTGCCAATGACATAAATTCCCAAAAAAGCCATGATATTATTTTATCACCTTAACCTCAAGAGGTAAGCAAAATGATATTTCCTGTAGTCCATTGAAGTGAAGTTTTCATGTGTGAGTCCGTTTACTTTTGAGTAAATGGACTCATGCTTTGTAATATTATTGAAACAATGATCAAGGATAAACGATGAAAAACAAGAAAAAAAAAAATGAACAGTCGCAGAAAGACGTTTTATTAGGAATAAAAATGACGGCAGTTTTGTTTTTCATTTTTCTCTTAACGATTAGTTTAAGTTCATATTTTCAAAAGGATTTACGCAAAAAAATACTCTGGAACCATTATTCTGTCGATCAGATACAAAGAGAGAATTTAATGGTTATTTCCACAAGAAATCAAATTGAAGTTTCTAACGGTGATATTTTACCTCAAGAAATACATTGGCAATTTGTATGTGACTTATGGTCAAGGATACTGTTTGTTTGGTTAATAATAATTGCTTTGTATTTTTTGTTCAAAAAACCGATTAAGGCCATGTTTTTCCGGACGGCACCTTCATCCTCACGGGTTACGACGCGCGGGGGCAAAAAGTGAGTAAGACGAACCAGCTTATCGTAGCTGATACTTGGTTATGACGAACCTTTTAATGTGATTGGAGTAACACAATGATTCGGCATGGAATGACAAAAAAAGAACTGATAGTTCTTTTAGGGCTTGTTGCTGTTTTTTACTTGGTAATTGCATGGCTTTCACTTGAAATTACTTCTGAAGAGGCACAGAGGCGTTGGGAAGAATCGAAAATGCAGCAGGAGCAGGAACTCAAAGAGGAGCAATCCTTAATTTGTCCTTGTTTTACATCTGATGATTTTCCTTAGGAAGGTGAGACATCCACCGGCCAAATCGAAGAATGATCTAATTTTTTGTATTGAATCATGGAACCGTACACTCTGTTGTGCGGTTCTTTTGTCGTTTCTTTCGTTATTTCGTAATAATTTCTTTTCACGCAGAGGGCGCAAAGAACGCAGAGAACCCAAAACCAAAAACAAAATCTTGTGCCCCCTTTGCGTCTTGGTGAAAATCGCAGCCTGAAGTGCCAAAACCGATGGCTTTTAGGCGTGAACCGATGGCTTTTAGCCATGAATCGATGGATAAAAGCCATGAATCGATGGATAAAATGCCAGAATCGATGGCTTTTAGGCGTGAATCGATGGATAAAAGCCATGAAACGTTGCCTTTTTTACACAACGTGTTGCCTTTTTTACTCAAGCCTTAGCATTTTTTGCTCGCATCGATGGCTTTTATGCTCAAAGCAACACCGC
>WRMR01000192.1 GCA_009776995.1 Planctomycetaceae bacterium
TCGTTGGTCAGGCGGAATTGACCACTACATTTACTGGCTCAAGGAACGCGTCGAGCAGATGCACAGCGTCCTCAAAAAAACCGGCAGCATCTTCCTGCACTGTGACTGGCACGCCAATGCCTATATCCGGGTGCATATTCTTGATAAGATTTTCGGCGACAAGAATTTTCGAGGTGACATTGTTTGGCAAAGAACGAACGCACATAATAAAACGACGAATAAACTTGCGCCACTAACAGATACGATTTGGTACTACTCAAAATCGGGCAAATGTATTTACAATCCAGTTTATGTCAATCTTTCAGATGAGTACAAAACATCCTTTTACAGATATGAGGACGAAAAAGGCCCTTACCAACTCGGTGATCTTACTGGATCGGATATAAGAAGTGGCGAATCCGGACAAGAATGGAAAGGTTATAACCCAACAGTACGCAACAGACATTGGGCGATACCCGCAATACCAATCGAGACTATTGCCGGTAAAAACAAAGCGAAAAGCCTTTCTACGATAGAAAAATTAGAACTGTTGTTGGAAAATGGCCTTATTGAATTTACCGGAAATGGCACTCCACGTTTCAAAAGATATTTGGAGACCTCAAAAGGTAATTTAATCGGTAATATCTGGACAGACATCCAAAACGTCCAATCTCAATCCAAAGAACGCATCGGCTACCCGACCCAAAAGCCGGAAGCCTTGATGGAGCGCATTATTTCCATGGCCAGCAACGAAGGCGACGTCGTTCTCGACCCTTTTGTCGGCGGGGGAACAACGGTTGCCGTTGCCGACAGGCTCAACCGGCAGTGGATCGGTATCGACCAGTCCGTCCAAGCAGTCAAAGTCACCGAGTTAAGGCTGGACAAGCAGCGCGATTTGTTCAGTGCGCCCTTCACGGTGCAGTTGCACAAGTATGATTACGACACGCTGCGTTACAAGAACTCATTTGAGTTTGAACGGTGGATCGTGCAGCAGTTCGGCGGCGTCAGCAACGCGAAACAACGCCACGACTTCGGACTGGACGGCAAAACGCCCGATGGAACGCCCATCCAGGTCAAACGCAGTGACAACGTTGGCCGCAATATCATCGATAATTTTCTCTCCTCGGCCAAACGGGCGGATAAAAGATTGTATGAAAAAACATCAAAGACAAGAAGCCCATCGGTTACGTCATTGCGTTTTCGTTCGGCAAAGGCGCGGTTGCCGAAGTGGCGCGGCTGAAGCTGGAAGAAAACGCCGTCATTGAACTGGTGACGGTGGAAACCATCGTGCCCATTGCGATGAAACCAACCGTCACAGTCAAAATGCGCGAGCAGGGTAAGGACGCCAAAGGCAACCGCAAAATTGAGTTTTCCGCCCAAGGCGAGAGCGAAGCGGGCGTCGAGTTTTACAGTTGGGATTTCGATTACGACGCCGAAAAAGGCTTCAAGGCGTCGGTGATGATTGACAAGAAAGGCCGCCAGAGCCGCCAGTTCAAAGCCGGCGTCCACACCATCGCGGTGAAGGTCGTTGACAATGAGGGACTCGAAAGCACTGAAACCATCAAACTCAAAGTCAACGGCGTTGTGAAGAAAATGTAAATTCCACCGGCATCCATGATATGACCGCCCTGCCACAATACGGGGCAACCCCCATACTAACCACAAACAATGAATCCATCATGAAAACACTTGACATCAAACTTGCAAAAATTCTGGCCGACCGCAGTTGCAACGATTTCATTCTTGCCGATGCAAAAGACGCGGATATGGCTTACGGGCTTTCGGCACCGGGTCAGAGTCCGGAACATTACGGTCATGAGGCGAAATTCCGCACACTCGACGAATACCGGCAGATCATCCGCGAAGTCGCAGCCCAGCAGCTCGTTGACATCGTTCTGATGAGCGCGAGTACGAACGAAGTGCTGACGATTCGCGAGCGGATTTTCGACAACACGGGCATCACGCCGGCCATTCGCGCCAACGACACGACCGACATCTGGCTCGCCGGGAGCGGGATGCGTTACACGACCGACCCGTCAATGCCGTTTCGCAGCGCGACGCTTGACCATGCCATGTGCGGCAAATACCAGTGTTCGCCGGAAGAGCGGAAACTCGGTGCCGACCTCGGACTGTATTCGATCACGTACAACAACGACACGGAGCGCGACTGGATCGCACTGAATGCCTACAACGCGTTCCGTCTCGAAGCCGAACCGAAGGGGTTCCGGCACTTCCTTGAGGTGTTCAGCCCGAACGTCAGTAACGAACACACGCCGAAAAACATCGGAAAATTCGTCAGCGACCACATCGTGCGGACACTGGCCGGCGTGACCGGGCGCGGCAGGCCGGTATTTCTCAAAATTCCGTATTACGGCCCTGCCGCGATGGAATCGCTGGCCCGCTACGACAGTCATATCGTGGTCGGCATTCTCGGCGGCTCGGCAGGCACGACCTTCGACGCCTTCCAGATGCTTTGGGAAGCGAAAAAGTACGGCGCAAGGGTCGCCCTGTACGGCCGCAAGATCAACAATGCGGAACACCAGCTCGGTTTCATTTACTATCTCCGCGCGATTGCCGACGGGAACATCATGCCCGAAGAAGCCACCCGGGCTTATCACGCCGACCTGAAACGGCTTGGCATTCCGTCACGCCGCACATTGGAAGATGACCTGATGGCGACGGAAACCTCCGACAGTTACTCGGCGCAAAGCGGCGGCAAAAAGAAAACGCTGTCCTCGCCCGGCATTGCCCATAACGCGGCGAACAGTTCGCCCAACACGCCGGAACAGGAGCCGGACTTTTCAACCATGACCACCGCCGAAAAAACGCAGTACAATCTCGAACGCTGGAAACGCATTATCGGGTAAGGTGCAGCGAAAATATAAGTTGTTCAAAAGCAGTAGCCGGGAGCGTAAGAACAGCAGCCGGGAACGAAACGAAGTGGAGTGACCGGATTCGGACGTTTTACCGGGGACAACGTGAAATTTGCATGTCAACCGGTCACTCCGTTCACTGCGCTCTCTGCGTTCCCGGTTGCTGTCCTGCTTAAAATGTTACTTTATTGTGCAGCAACACTGCCGGGCCGGTCAGACCGCTTTCAATGAGCGGTGTGTCTTTCGTCAGTTTTTGAATGTTGGTTTTGGTTTTCCGTTCGGATTCCGGCAGTGCGGCGTCCCCGATGATACGGTTGGCCCAGTGGTTGGCGACTTCAATTTCAAGTTGGTTTTCGCCCGGCTTGAGAGCCGCAGTGATATCGACTTGATACGGTTTCGCCCAAACAATGCCGCAGCACTGGCCGCTGACTTTTACTTCGGCCATTTCGGCAACACTTCCGAACTGTAGCACCACCCGCGATTCACCATCAAGCATCGTTGCCGGAACATCAATCGTCTTGCTGTAAGTCGCGATGCCGCTGTAAAACTTGACGCCGTCCATTTCGTGTTGGTTCCACGGAACGAGTTGTTCCAACACGATCTGCTTTGGTCCCCCCCATTGCTCATCGAACGCGACGTTCCAGGAGCCGGTGATTTCCTGCTTGGTGAGTACGGTCGGCGAATTGGACGTGGTGACTCCTTGCGCACCAGGCGAAATATTCTCACGAAACACGACGAAAATCGAACCATGCCCGGAAAAATCCAGAGGTAAAATCGTCCGGCCGTTTTCCTGGCGGAACGCGGTGGCTTGACGGATTTCGCCGGTCAGCGCATCCCAAAGCTCCGGTTGTTTCCCGGTCACGCGGAAGGCACACTGCATCGAATCGGGGTTGGCCGAAAGATTCGCAACGAAATAAACATGAGCGTCAACGCCCGAACGCAAATCCGCCGGAACCGTATTGACATCCTTCGCCGAAAATTCTGCAAAGGGTTTGAGGTTGATGTTCGCCGTCTGGTTTTGATAAACGACGCGATGGATCGAATCCACACGGGGTTCGGCGTTGGTGCCGCTGATTCGTTCAAAATCAGGCTGCAAGCGGTCCTGTTGCAATAGTTCACGGGAAGTCATTCCCCAAACAACACGGCCTTTGCCCACATTGCGAATCCCCGGTGCGGCGGTTTCATTACCCCAAAGTTGGTCGGCCATTGCGCGAACATCAGCATCCGCCTGGGGTGTGCCGGCGAGACCTGTGATGCGTGTTGGTTTCGGACCAATCACGGTCAAACCGTCTTCCATCACCCACGTCACCAGCTTGCGCAGGATGACTTCGGAAATGCTGGGACGATTCGGCAATACGAGAACCTTGTAACTTGTGCCGTCCGCCAGGAAAATCATACCGTCTTTCACCGAAACGCGCTGACGTAGCACCTCTTCGGTCGCCGTGTCGAAGTCGTAACCGGGCAACGATTGCGCGGTGTTGGCCCATTTCATTTGCGTGAAGTTCGGCGAGTTTTCGCCGTAAAACTCCAGCACATCCGCCGCGAAAAGCCCCTGTTGCAACAAAAACTGCGACCGGTTGATGTACTTGAGAAAATCCTCCGACTTGGCAAAGGTGAAATTGTTGGTATTGAAGTGCGTTCCGGCAAAATATTCCTGACCGGGCAAGCCCATCTCTTTCGGTGAACAGGTGAACGCATGCCAGACGAGCAGGTTCATGCCTTCGCACAGTGCCTGGTCGAACGAGGGCTTGAGATTGTCGGAAAACGACTCCTGCCAGTGCATCCCGATGTTGGTGAACCCTTCTGCGGCGACAATCCGCCGGCCGGACGTATGCGCCGCCGTGGCCGGTTGTTTCAGGAAAAAGCGGTTGACGTCGCCGACGCGGTGACGCGGCGACCAGCTCCAAAATTCCGACATCGGGATGTCACTCAGACCGAGCAATTGCAGCGAATCAAACGGCCCGCCGTGCGGTCCACCTGATTCCGGGTGAATGCCGATCCCGTATTTTGCGGCGAGATTTTGCATCAGCACGTAATGATTGTCGCGGATGCAATCGGCAATCGTGCGGCGATAATCGCTCAGGAAGCGGTTGGAGACTTCGCGGTTGTCAAGAATTTTCCCCGCGACAATCGGGAGAAACGGCGTCGGGTCGTAACCGCGACGGGTTTTGAACTCGTCGATGAAATGGTGCGACCAGTTCATTCCGCCGGCCTCCCAACTGTCGGTGTGAACGTAACGCAACACTTTGCCTGCCAACGGACCGGCGTCATCAATGAGCGGCTGAACCGCCGTGTCCCAATACATGACAAACGCTTCCGGGTCGAGATAATCCAGCGTGTAACCCTGCCAGTCGCCGCTGGCGGTCGAAACATGCGAGCCCGATTGCGTGTAGCCGAACCGGATGACCGTCCAATCGCCTCCGGGCACGTCCCAGATAAGCTTGCCGTCCGCATTCATCTTGTCGCCGATGACAAGCACTTCATCCAGCCGGGCGTCTTCTTCACCGGGCGTCATCGGTTCGTCCAGTTCCAGCGGCAGACAATCCGGCACGGAAAATCCGGCTTCCCGATCCGCGATCTTGACGTTGTAATCCTTGAGCCGGTTCCCCTGCTGTTTCATTGCGCCGAGGCTCACATTGCCGTCCAGCATCGCAATTTCCGCGATTTGTGCGTTTCGCGGACTGTCCGGATGGCTCGGATCGTAAGCGGAAGTGATCGTCAGCCGGAACTGCTTTGCTTCGGTGCGGCGGAAGGACGCTTTGGTCTCGGCGTTATTCCGGCAGGTGAATTCCACGAGCGGCATCCAGGTTTTCCCGTCGTCGTTGGAAAATGCGAGTTCGCAATCCTTTGGGCCATAACCGGGGCGTCCCAAAATGAGTATCCCGTCGGCGGCAACGCTCTTTTCAAACGTCAACGTCAGATATTCCGGCGAGGTTTTGGAGACCGGCCTTTCCGGGCTGCTACCGTCGGAGACCCAAAACGTGTCACGATTTCCGTCGTTGGCAAGAGTTGCGGGAAACTGCCTTTGCGAGGAACTTGCGGAAACGGAAACATGCACTTGCGCAACGTCAATCGTTTTATTGGGGATGGCCAATACGGTGACATCGCGGTAATACTCGGTGCCTGACGCCCTGTCCCGGAACGCTCTCGGTCGCGGAAGTTCGATTTCGACCTTGCCCGGCCCGCTGACGGTTGTTTCTGAAAACGTGACGAGTTTCGCGGCGTGTTCCGGCGTGATGAACGGTGCCCCGAAATTCCAGCCGCTTTGAATATTCAGGCTGATGGACAGCCCGAGTCGGCCGGCTTCCTTGAGTGCGTGCTGAAAGAGTTTGCGCCATTCCGCCGTCCCGAACATGGGACCTGCGGGAACACGAATATTCCCGTCCTGGCTGGAACCGTCAGCGTCGAAAATGATCGCCCCGCCGAAGCCCTTGGCTTTCATTCCTTCCAGATCGCGCGTAATCGATTCTTCCGTCACGTTGCCGTTGAGCCACCACCAATAGGCCCAAAGTTTCGCCGAATCCGGCGGCGTTTGGAACCCGGCGGCAAGCGGGTCGGAAGATGAACTCTGCCCGGAGGAGGGTGTTGTCAATGTTATCGCCAACGCAAGGCAGATAATTAATTGCAAACAGCAAGTGTATTTTTTCATGGGTGAAATCTTTCTGGTGTTAGCGATGATGTGTCCTGAAAAAGAACGCGATTATGAAAACACATTATGTGTCCCTACGGGACAAAGGAATAATGAGAGCGATTTGATTTCTACCAATATAGTTGTCCCTACGGGACAAACCACGTCCCGTTCGGGACGGTATTTTGGTAGAAAAACGGTCTTTCCAACAACCAGCGTCCCGGAGGGACGCAATATCGATAGAAAGTGCTGACGGTAACACAAAAACACCGCACCGGTCAAACAAAACCGGCACGGTTGAATTGTAACACAAAAGCCGAAGGAACACTACGGACTTGGGTTTTTAGGTACTTTGATATCAAAAGTATTATTCGGTGCGGGAATTTCACAGGTCAACGGGGTGGATGCAAAGCTCGCAAACTTCGGATCAATCAACGATCTCATTCGACCAGGTGCAACTTCTTCCGCCGCTCCTGAAATGTAAACTTTATAGGAGCCTTGGGGCAAACCATCAGCCACATCGATTGACCCCATGACGTATTTGCCATCGGAACCGATGATTCCACTAGCTTCATAAGTACTGGTGGCAAAAATAACATTGCCCACGGTCACAGATGCACCGTCTTCTTCAAAAGTCACTGTACCGCCAAGTTGCATTTTGTCGCTGCAACCGACCAAACAAAGCAATCCCAAAATCAATGCCGCTGCTTTTTTCATGAGGAACAATCCTTTCATTATTCACGACAACTGGAGAACACGGAAATGGGAAATCGTTGTAGTTTTCAACAAAGATTTCTATACTGTCAAACGCCATTTGGCCAGCATTGATGTTCGTGACCTTTGTGAAAAGCTTTGTGGCCTTTGTGTTAAAATATTTCAACACAAAGATCACAAAGGGAGTACACAAAGTTCACAGACATCAATGCAAAGCCCATCGCGTCGTACGGTATACATATTTATTCCCAGTTGTCAAAAACAAGAGATATAAAATGAACACGTCAGCAAAGCAACGTTATGGAATGGACGCGGTATTTCCATCTCGTGCGCAACCGAGACGGCCAATAATGCTGTTCGAAACATCCGTCTTATTATTAGCATCCGCTTCGGATGGATAAAGATCACCGCTTGGGGTCGTGACAGAAATTGCCTGAACAGATCCGTCTCCCAAGAGGAAGTTGACTGTTCCGGTATGAGAACTGCCCCAATGGGGTTTGTCCTCTGTCCCATAGTTGGTATCAGCATGAGTGTCATTTGGACCGCGAGCCAACCGTGCATTAAGGCTCCGGGCAGACGACAGCGTATTCCAGTCACCGGTAATCAGCATACTGCAATCTCCCAGCCTCCATCGGTTTGCGGCATCCGCATTAGCACCGCAAGAGCCGACAAGGTCAGCACGGATATGCTTTTCGCCAACGACAAGTTGGTTGGATGTTCCGTCTGCCCACCACGACATTGTGTCTCGCGGTTGCCACGAACCGGCATTACCGCCTGTCCAGGATGCAACACGAATGGCACCCTGTTGCGTAGGCGCGTGATCGGCGGCAACAGGATTGTAATTATTCAACCAGAGTGCCCAATGCCGGTAAGGACGACCTTGAACGAAAGCGTAATCCCCTTGAGGGCCGTACATCCCGCCCTGATTATTTGTACCGCCATTATCTGTTGGAGCATCTCCCAAGCTCACAACCCCACTTCGGCGTGAAGGACAACGAAAACCCTTGAATGATGAGCAAATTGAATTCTGAAGTTCAAGGCGTCTGGTTGGGTCGGGATCAAGAACATTCCAGAATTCACGATTATTCATGATACCTGTGAAATTGTTTGATTTATCTGCGAGAATTTCATAAGCCGCATTCTGCTCAAAATATGGCAAAATCAACACCCAAAACGACGCACTGGGATGATGCGCACTCGTCTGGTTTGTTGTACCCGTATAGCCGACCGTCGAAGGCGGAAGCCCTTTTCTGGCGTCGTGAAAATTATGGACCGCCAGACCGATTTGCTTGAGATTGTTCGTGCATTGCATACGCCTTGCCGCTTCACGGGCGGCCTGCACGGCAGGAAGCAAGAGTGCGATCAAAATTCCGATGATCGCGATGACCACCAGAAGTTCAACGAGAGTAAAGCCGCATAAGTAGCCCCCCCCCCCCACTAACAACAACATTTCTTCATATCATTTTCACCCCTAAAAAACATGGAAAGTCAGATATATCGAAAAAAT
>WRMR01000193.1 GCA_009776995.1 Planctomycetaceae bacterium
GATTTGCTACAATAAAACCATCCGGCGAAGCGGAAGCAGGCTCTGGTGAGGACCAACCTGCCAGGAATAGCCGGTGAGATGACGCATCTCAGCATGGTTGAGATCACTTAACCATGCTTTCGCAAAATGATATGCAGATTCTCCCATGCCTAAAAAAACCTAAATAATCCTCGCAAAAACTCGATTTTTACCCATAAATTTTGGCAGAGAACCATCTTTTTATATAGGCAATATCAGTTTTCAATGCGACTTCCGCTGGCCGTCAAGTGAACCTATTATGAGGTATTAAATTAAAATGCGTAGATGGATAATGACACTCTTGGTTCTCATTCACCCAGCATCTTTTCTTAACGCTGTTGCTCAGGAAAACTTTGTTGCGACTGGTGTTGAATTCAACGGTTACGACGCACACGTCAAAGCCGGTAATGAATTTTGGGATGCTTTTAACGCAAATTATGGAAGTATTCGGACATGGCAGGGTCATGTGGATGTCACCAAAAAAACTTGGAATTCTCAGGAACAAAAAGAACTGCTATACCATTCGGAGCATGGAGTAGATTTTCATAGTGATATGATCAATGGCAGAGGCAGGTATATTTCTAATGCGACACTTGGTGTTTCTTATCGAACTGGTGAGCGAGTGCCTTTTCTTCTTACGCGTGAAGCGGTAATTCGACAAAAAGACCTGACTCCAAGCTTTACGTACACGGCTTACACAACTCACCATTATATGGATGAAGTTCCTGAAGAGGAAAGATCAAAGTATATTTCTAAGTTGGTAATCGCTACCAACAACAATGATTTTAATATGTTTTTCGCTCCTGAGATGAAAGGTTTACCTGACGCTGGTCTTGTAGGATTCAGGGCCATTTTTGATGTTTTTGACCTAGATAAACTGGAACGTGAATACAGGGAAGAAGGAAAAACAGAAGAACGTATCGATGTTCTCCTTGCCCCAATCCGTCAAAACGGTTTTCCCAAACATTGGAAGTTGTCTCAAAAAGACCATTTTCTTTATTTTGATACTGTCATTGGTGACCACCTCACATGGGATTTAAGCCGAGGCGGTTGGCCGATACTGTTTAAATCGGGAACCCACCGTTGGAACTGCGAGTTACAACAAGTGGCTAACATTTGGGTTCCCAAGAAAATTACGATTGAATTCGAATCTTCTGATGGTAGTTATAACGTGGAGGAAATGGTTTGGTCTGATCAGAAAATTAACGAGCCAATCGATGAAAAACTTTGGGACGCCCCGAGCCTCGGTGTACGTCGCGGTGATCAGGGTTTTGATACAAGAACGGATATGACTTTTACCGTCGAGGGAGATGAGTACCTCCCTTCGTTGGAACAAGAAGAGTTTGAAACTTTGCTCATTGATTCTAACGGCAGATGGACTTTTCTTCGTTATGTGGCGATAATTATTGGTGTTTGCCTGATTATGGCGGCTGTTTATATGAAATTCCGGAGCTATCGCAGCTCATAGCGGGAAAACGAAATAGACAGAGAGGCGGATGTGACAAGCCATATTTTTCAGGTAAAAGTTTTTTTATCATTGCCATTTCTTTCTGGATTCATTTTACTTATCTGTGGATGTGGAACGCATGAAAATACCACTATAATCAGAACGCAGCCTCAATGTGCTCATTGGTCGATCATGAAATGTTGCCAATTAAATGGCGTTTCAATTGCGATGTCGTTTCTTCTTGAAAAGCTGCCGCCATCACCTTCAGGGCACTCTTTATTACAGATTTCAGAAGTTCTTCGAGAGATCGGCTTTGAAACCGAAGGGAGGATTGAATCGGAATCTACCTTTCATTCACTATCATTTCCATTGATCGCTCACTTGACAAATCCCGATCATTTCGTCACTATTGCCAGTGCGGATAATAAAGTCGTACATGTTTTTGATGGGAATGGACGACGTGTAGTCATTGATCTCCCTTCTTTTTTTGAGCAATGGGGAGGTGCAGTATTACTGGTAACCAAACCTAAAGGTAACTCGTCGCTTCCTCCTTTTTTGCCTCGTTTGCCATCAACCCCTCGGATACAATTCGACTCATTACTTCTTGATCTTGGCACTGTATCGGCTATTGGCGAGCCTGTGCCATTCGAGTTTACGTTTAGGAATTTCGGTGATAGTGATCTGATTATAGAAGATGTGCAACCGGATTGCTCATGCATAAAAAGTGAAAAGCCAGAAAATGCAATTTCACCTAATGGAAAGGGAATTATTATGCTGTTTTATAATGTAAAACCTCAAAAGGGTTCGTTTTCGCATAATGTGATTGTTAAATCTAACGATCCGAATCAGCCAATCATACCTTTAGTAGCATCGGGATGGTCTGGAGTTGAATTGATAACCGAGCCTTCGAACATCTACTTGTCCGATTTGGTGCAGGGACAAGAAACCAAATTTCGCTGTTTGGTAAAACATACGGGTGACCGTGCAGGTTTGAGTATGGATATTGAGGAAGCCATCATATCGAATTCTACCTTGATTAGCTATAAAATTGAACCACTAACTGATGAAATGGCTCAAGAGCTTTTGCGATATATTCCCCAAAAATAAACATGATAGCCAACTCCACTTGCTTGAATTTTCTTTGAAGCCAATTGGTAAAATTGGTGAAGAGGTTAAGGGAAGCATTACACTTAAGGTTTTCCATGATTACGCTGATGACCGATTTCGGGACGGACAGTCCCTATCTCGCGGCAATGAAAGCGGCGATTTATGAACGGTTGCCCCAGGCGGTGATCGTTGACCTGACCCATGCCATTGTGCCACAGGACGTTCGCCAGGGTGCTTTTGTGTGGTGCGAATTCACAAAAACCTTCCCTGCCGGAACAGTCCATGTCGGTGTTGTGGATCCGGGGGTTGGCTCCAAACGCCGGATCATCGCCGTGCAATGCGCAGGGCGTTATTTTGTCTGTCCCGACAACGGGCTTTTGACGCTGGTTTTACGGGAAACCACGTCGGACATTGCGATCGAAATCACCCACCGATCGTATTGGCGTCCGGAAATCTCGGCAACGTTTCACGGACGGGACATCATGGCACCGGTCGCTGCCGCCATCGCCGGAGGCGTACCGCTCGCCGAATTGGGAACACCGCTCGACTCTTCGACGCCACCGATTCTGTTCCCGGTATCCCAACCGCGTTTCGGGAAAACCCAATGGCAACTTGAAGTCCTGTACGTCGATCATTTCGGAAATTTGCTACTGAATGCAACGGTCGGAATGCTGTCCGAGGCTTCGCTCACCATGCCGGTTGACAACCCGGAAGTTACTGTCAGCATTTGTCTTCGGGAACAGGAGTTCCCGGCGGTATTCGTTTCCAATTACAGTTCCCGGGAGACGGGAAACCTTATCCTGCTTGAAGGTTCCAACGAACGACTCGAACTGGCAATGGTCAACGGCAATGCGGCCAAGCGGCTTTCGGCACAAGCGGGAGACCGAATCACGATACGCTTTCATTGATCAACAACGTTTTGCATTACCACGGTTGTTGCCGCACGCATCCGGTTCCACTGGATGCGAATGGCGGAGATCAGCATGATGAGAAGAACCGCCCAACCCATAAGATTCGGCTTGACGAACAACCAGCAAAAGACGATCAGTGCGATGACGAACAGACTGGAAAACTGCCGAAAAAGCTGTTGCGTTCGTTGACTGACGGCCAGGACGAGTACGGCAAGGCAGACTGTTCCCCAAAATGCATAGTGGAGATAAACGCCACGCGGAACAGTAGTAATTTGAGGATGAAAGACCAATGTCAGGTCGGTCATACCGTAAGGAGTGACTCCGGCAAGGTATCGCACTTTGACTGGCTCGTCCCAAAAGTACGCCCAGTCCAAGTCGTGCTCCATGTCCGTCTGTGCTTCCACGTTTGATTCCTGATCGACAGGCAGTGATGGCAATGATGATCCGGTGGTTAAAGCCGTGTACTGATTGACGATCTCGTCGTAAAGGGTTTGCGGCGTTTTCTTTCGGGAAAAACACGCTTCGGCGAAAGCCATGTCCGCATCCGCTTCCAAAGGTTCCGGTTCCGGATTGAACACCTCGGAGTCGGAAAGATCAACCGGCTCGCTGAACAAGAAAGACTCGTCCCATTGATCCCTGTTCTGATTCCATTCCGGCAAAAATCGGTGCACTTTCCGTTGGGTTCCATCCCAAAGCCGAGACCAGGCGGCTTGCCGACCGGAAAACTTACTTTCCTCCTGCGGTTGGGCGGATGTCAGGCGGAAAAAGGCCAGGGACCAGCTTAACCGGGCCAATTCCATCCGAACACGCAGACCTCCGGCCTCCGGTTGTTCCAATGCAACCATTTTCTTGTGAGTGGAAGACCGCTTGTGGCCGTCCGAAACGTTGACGAAGGTATCGATTTGCTTATCCGTTGTCGGCAACGGTTCAAAAAAGACCTCCCATAACGTCTTGTGAACCGGCAACGAAAGAACTTGTGGAAGCGGGAAAGACAAAGGCCGGGATTGCGGTTCGTTCGAAAAACCATGGATCGCGGAAAAGTGCGTTTGATCCCGTCCGGAAATCGCCTGTCGTGAACAATAGAACAGCTTCAGACGTTGAACGGGAACGTCGGAAAGCAATTCCACCCGGAGTGTCGCATCGTCAACACGTTGAGGCAAAGGGAAAACGTCATTGAGTTGCAGCCGGATCAGCAGGTATTCGTGTGGGAAGGCAATCTCACAATGAGAGGAGTCGCTCCCTTGAATATCGAATTCGGAAACCACAAAGCAAATCCCGTTGAGTCTGACAAAACAGGTGACACTATGACAGGAAACAAAGGCCGCATCGTGGGAATAACCGGTATTTGCAACAAAATCACGTTGCCCGGCGCGATAATACCGATAGATTGACGCAACATCGATCCGTGATGAGGACTCAGTGTTATCTGAATACTGGAACGACGGACGTGTCGGTGGAACGTAGTCCGAAAGTGACAAATTCGCCAAGGTCCAGGTCAGGGGTTTGTAACCGGAGCTTTCCGGCAGTGTGACATAATTAGGCAATGCGACATAATGCTCAAGCTCAGAATCATGCAGAAACCGGACATTGGGAACGGAAACGGTGTCAAACGTTCCACCGATGGGAAACCGAATTTCAAAAGATTGTTTTCCGGACAAGGGAACGCGCGACCTCAATTCCACCAGAGTTCCGTCCTTTTTCGTCGTTTGCACGACAGTGATGATGGGCTGCGATGCAACAACCATTGTTTCCCCAAGAAGGACGGGAATGAAAAGGGAAACCTGATCCAGTTCGCCGTGGGAAATCGTGACATCCCAGGAGATGTTCATGTTCCAGTGGGTGAAAGGAAAAACCCTTTCGAGCCGGGAGACCATAACGCCCGTGATTTCCGGTTTGTTCGGGCTGATCACGATCGTTGAGGGGAGGAATTGCTCCAGCGATTCAATACGATATGCTGAAATGAAATATGCAGGGGAAACGGAAGGCATGGGACTGGGGATGGCCTCAATCGGTTGAACGGACTGCTCTTCCAAAGATTGTTCAACAAGGATAGACGTCTCGCGAAAGCAAAAAACCGATCGTTGAACGATTTCCTGATCGTCATGTGTGAACAGGGGAAAGGGAATTTCGGTATGGAACTCACAGGCGACTGTTCCAGTCAGGGTCACCGTGTATTTACCGGACACGGGTTCCTTGAAAAACAAGAGCAGTTTGCGGTCATTTTGTTCCAATCGGGTTTTGATCAGCCGTTGGCCGGAATCGCTTTTGACTTCGGCGGTTTCACAACGGAATCCCTCCGGCAAAATCATTTCGTGAGAGAAACTTGAAATCGCAGGATAGGACGGGGAAATGTCCGTCGCAGGAAATGCGGCTCCGTCGTGGAAGGGCGTCACATCTTCTTCCAGACATGCCAGGATCGACTGGTTTCGGAACAGCAACCACTGGCGTTGATTGATCTGCTTGCGAACAGGGCGGCTTTTCACTGTGAGAAACCAGTTTTCCGGGGGACGCAGAAGATCGTAGGCATATTGGACCGGTTCATTGACCCTCCCCCAGGCATTTTCAAAAATCCTGGTCTCAACATTCGACAACGGGAGTTCAATTTCAACCGAAGGGGTGGAAAAAACCCCAAGCCAGGAATGGTTAATTTGTGCGTGTGTGTCATCCGCGCGAAATCGCGGCAGGGCAAGCGTACCGATCCCGGAAAAGTCAGCAAATCCTGATATGTTTTTCGGGATACAATCCAACTCAACGGTCACACTCTTCGACACGGGATTCTGAAACGTAATTCGCCTGAGGTTTTCCATTCCGGTAACCGGTTCGCTCGACTCAATGGCTTCCGACGCCCGCCATTCGCCGTCCCGTTTGTATCGCGGATCGATCATGATCTGGACTTGCCGGATGCTTCCACTGGGAATATTGAAGCGGAACCGGATGTGAAGTTTTACCTGGTCTGAGGCAACATGAAAGCGGAAATACTGTGAAACTGTCATGTTGACCGGGAATGACGAGCGTATCGGCCATGAAATGGAAAGCTGTTTTGCAGGTCCCAGCGAGGCTCTCAACTTGTCCGATGGATGTGACAATTGCCCCAGGGATGGGGAAATTTCGACCGGAAAATTTGCGGCGGGGAGCAAGAGTTCCAGTGTCGAGTCCGGCACAGGCGGGATCGGAAAATCAAAGTGACGCAACGTCAGGTCCTCCTTGTCGTGGATCGTCGGCATGAGCGTCACTTCAAGCCGGTGACGACCTTGACCGGAAATGGTAAAGGCGTACTCTTTTCTGTTGGTTTCTCCGGTGGCGACAGGCTGGATCAACCGGTTGTCACATTGAATCCCGTCAGGAGCTATTGGCATGGCAGGCAATCGCACCACAGCCGACGCGCCATCAATTTCCACATCATAGACCACACGAAAATTCGACAGCGTGACCTCGTTTTGAATCGGGTCTTGCGTCAGTGTGCCGGCATAATGTGCTTTGCATATCCGCCAGTGACCGGAGGACGCAACCTCCTTTCCGCTCCATGACAAAGGCAGGTCGTTGAGCAGCGGTCCGGGCAGAAAAAAACGATCCCCGATTCGTCCCTGTGAATCGTAAGGAATATAAACCTGGCAGGGCGGTGGCGGATCGTTGGAGTCATCAGGAATCCCACGAATCGTCTCGGGGATGTTACCCGGTGTTTCGGGGGTGATCTCCGCAGGTAACGGGTTCGGCGAAGGCGTCGCGGGAACAACCCCGGGGAAAGTCGATGGTTGTGCCGACAGCGGCTTGGTCGTAATGAACAATATGATCGCCGAGACGACCAGGAGTGTCAGAATGGCATGGCGTGACGACGAACCCGTTTCCGTACCGGGGATTTCACCGGAATCCTGACGTGTGTCCGGCGTGGTGGGCGATGGAGGAACATGACGTACTTCGCCGGGTTCCGAATCATCATGGAGGTCTCGCGCGGCAATGACGGTCGATCGGTCACTTTCCGTTGATTGGGGCGTTTTTCCATGATTCGAGTGCATCAGGCGGATCAAACCAAGCGCAAAGACACAAACCACTCCCCAAAACGCACTGGGAACAAGACATGAAAAACAGGGCGGGAGAAACCGGATCAGAAGAATGACGGCAACTGACGGAACGATCACCCGGATCATGGGAACAGGCCGGATTCGGCATGAGACCAACACAATGGAGAAAAAAACGAACAATTGGCAAGTCAACAACGTGTCATGCCGGACCAATTGAATCGATGGCGGAAAGTCCGAATCACAGACGACGTCGTGGACGACCCATCCCGGCATGTCAACACCGGGAGGAACAAACGCGTCGAAGAAGCGGAAAGGATGTTGATTCTCATGCGCATGGGATTGCCATTGTGAGGGTAAAACGAAAACGGTTGAGTGTGTCGTGTTTTTCGATGAGACCACCCCGGCAATATCACCCTGGGGATAATACCAGAAACGATTGGCATGGACCGGTATGAGTTGCAACCGCAACGTTGCGGCTGCTTGGGCCGAAGTGACAAGCATGTTGTGATTGCCGTCGAAAATCACGGCCAATCGGTTTCGTTCCAACAAAGCCAACCCTTTGTCGTGACGGGTTGGGTTCCCGTCAACGGGTGTCACCGGAAAAACAGGCCGAGACGGGAAAATGCCGATTTGCGCCAACGAGTCGCGATCCATCAAAACCGTGAGAGAACGGGTGTTTGTTTGCGTGTCGTCATCACGGGCAATCGTGTCACTCAAAATTCGGGACGCAAACAGTTCGCCCCAAGTCGGAGAAAAAACGGATTCTGCGGTATTCGGAGATGACAGATCGCGGGATGCGGATTCCTGCGGATCGTTTGCTATTGCCTGTTGGCGCAGGCGTTGCCACAACACCGGGTCGTCCAACAGCTTGAGCAACCGGATGGAACACAAGGCGAGTTCTTCTTTGGCATCCGTGGTCATGCTCCCGGTCAGCCAACGGCGTGACGAAAACAGGTCGAATTCCGGAAGATTGCCGTCATATTTCATAAGCCACTGGCGGAAATCAGCCGTTGGCTGTTCGTCGGATGATTGCCCGGCAACTTGGTATTTCCTGTTCCATCGGGGGGGGGATGCGTCGAAGCCGCGATACTGGGGCGGGGGCCAGGGAGACCATTTTTTAGTGTAGAGCGGTACACCCAAAGATGGCCTGGCGTGGGTAAGAAAAGAACCGTAAGCCCGCAAATGGGCACCCTC
>WRMR01000194.1 GCA_009776995.1 Planctomycetaceae bacterium
TGGTTTATTTGGACTACCCTTACTGGAAATTCGACCGTCCGGGAGTATTATTACACGCCGCCCTGCTGAATTTTGGAGTCTGTCTCCTTCGGTTCGTGTGCGCGGTCTTGTTTTCCGTATTCCTTGCGTTCAGGCTATTCGGCCAGGTCAATATCCCTTTGCTTCGCATCAGTGTGATCCTGTCCCTGATTTTTCCTTTTTACTGTTTGATCATAGTATTTGCACGGCACTTGCAAATTCAAAATTTTCCGATTAATTCTCCTTTCCTTGAAATCTGGTTTCCCATTAATTTTTCTCTTATCATTTTTATGCAATACAACCGGTATCATCGTAGCAACAAACAACTGCAACGCGAGAACGGGTTGATTTGATTGATACCGTACAACGCCAACATCGTGGAGTCTTCAGCCTCGTCAGTGGTCAAATGCTTTCCGATTTTCCCTGCCTTCCCATCCAAAAGGATGTTGACTTTTTGCGTTTCCTGATCGATAATGACACCGGCCTTCGTGGCGATGATTCCTTTTTGTGGTTGTCATTTGCTGTGTAAACTATCCCCAGCACCCGCCCCGCCGGTTCATGTTCCCGTTGCGCTTCGGTTTTTTTGGGAAAACGTCAAAGGCGCCGTTCGCTGGTTATCCGTTCGTCCCCTGGCACTGGGAAGTCATCGTCCCGATTTTGCGGCGAATGAACCGCATTTCGGGACAACAACACTGGCTCTCCTTGACCTGACTGGTTGTTGTTGAGCGGCGGGTATGATGGTATCATGGACGCAATTCCCGGTATCCTGCTTCCACAGCGGATTGTATTTCACCTCAAAGGAAACGCAGAATGAAGGACGCGGAGTGCAGAGTGTTTTTCCGCATCAACGGGTGATCACAAGATCATTCTGCATTATCCTTCGCAACTTCAATTACAAAACGAAAACATGCGGCTCATCAGCTATCAATCGGAACGAGGCGTGCGTTTGGCGGCGCGTGCGTCAACCCATCACACGGGCTATGTCGATTTGAACGACGCCGACGGGGACATCCCGCATTGTGTGAAACGCTTTCTCACGGAAGTCTCACGCGATGGTGCAATGCTCGCACGGGCAAAGAGGGCGGTTGAAACAGGCAAGCCCTTCGCGGCATCGCTTGACGATTTGATGAATGCCGGTCCAACGTACCGGCTTTTGCCACCGGTTCCTCGACCGGAAAAGGTCATCTGCATCGGGGTCAATTACGCCGATCACGCGGCGGAAGTCGGAATTGATGTGCCCGATGAGCCGGTGGTGTTCAACAAATTCGTTTCGACGCTGATTGCGCACGGCGACACAATCCGCCTGCCGGAGGTTTCGCAACGTGTCGATTACGAAGCGGAACTCGTCGTTGTCATCGGGAAACGCGGACGTGACATCGCCCGGCAGGACGCTTATGATTACGTGGCCGGTTACTGTTGCGGGAACGATGTTTCGGCACGCGACTGGCAGAAGGAAAAGCCCGGCCGACAATGGCTCCTCGGAAAAACCTTCGATACGTTCGCACCGCTCGGCCCGGAACTGGTTTTCAAAGACGGAGTCGCCGACCCGATGCGGCTTGGCATCCAACTACGGCTCAACGGACAGGTCATGCAGGATTCCAACACGAACCAGTGCATTTTTGACGTCCCGTACCTGATCGCCTACCTCTCGCAGGTGGTGACGCTGGAAGCCGGCGACCTGATTTTTACCGGCACACCACCCGGCGTCGGCGACATGCGCACCCCACCGGTTTATCTCCAGCCGGGCGATACGGTCGAAGTAGAAATCGAATCACTGGGTGTTCTTAAAAATTTCGTGCGATAGCAATGGGATTACCACGACAGTTTTGAAATTGCGAATTGGCCAGTGGTCTCCGGTCACTGCGATGCACTCCGTTCCGGGCGGCATTTACCGATTCCACACGATTCCACGCAATGATGCTTGAGGGTGATGCCCCTGCCGGGCGTCCTTTGGCATTTTTTTGGGTTCAATCGGGTATGCTTGACATACAAAAAATCCTCCTTGGATTGTTGAGTCACTTCGCTGTCCAAAGAGGGCAACTTAATCATTGCCAATAGAGTGTCTGCCTGTCAAGTGAAATTTTATGTGCAAAAATAAGTCAATGAAATCAACATTGCTGGTGGTTTTTGAACAAACCCCTAAAACAACAACGTGTTATCAATCAATCGCGTCGCACCAAAGCGAACGGCCAATAAGACAACCGCTCGCGTTGAATTTCCTGTCGTCTGCGATTGCGGACGAGCCGAGATAGTGGCCAGTTCCTCAAGCGTCACGGGATCGGCAATCGCAATGTAATCAATTTGTGCAAGCGGCGAAGTTTCGATCTTTTCACGCATCATGCGGCAAATCCTGTCCGTGTCCGTCATGCCGTCATCGACGAGTTCCTGCGCCAGTGTGAGACTTCGTGAAAGCACAAGGGCCTGTGTCCGCTCTTCCGGCGAGAGATAGCGGTTGCGACTGCTCATGGCCAGGCCGTCCGGCTCTCGCACCGTCGGGCAAACGGTGATTCTGACCGGCAGGTTGAGATCGGCGGTCATTTTTTTGATGACACAACACTGCTGGTAATCTTTTTGGCCGAAAAAAGCCATGTCGGCCATTGTGATGTTCAGCAATTTCAAAACGACGGTCGCGACGCCACGATAATGTGCCGGACGCGACACGCCTTCGAATCGTTTGGCCGATTCAACGACTTCAACAAAGGTGTCGTAACCAGGAGGATACATGCTTTCGTTGGCCGGTGTGAAAATCAAATCGACTTCCAACTCGCGCAACTGTTCCAAATCCTGTTTCAGCGTGCGCGGGTATTTGTCGAAATCTTCATGCGGGGCAAACTGTGTCGGGTTGACGAAAATCGTGACGACGACGAAATCCGCGTCGCGTTTGGCCTGTTGCACGAGGCTGAGGTGACCTTCATGCAACGCCCCCATCGTGGGAACAACGCCAATGAGTTTCCCCTGTTTCCTAACCGCAATCATTTTTTGTTGAACAACCTGCGGGTCGTCAAAGACTCTGTGTTCCATGGCGGGTTATTCTTCGGCAATCGGATTGCCCGTGAGAATGAGCGATTTCACGTTGGGCATGTTGCGGATCGGCTTGACCATCTCATCCGTCAACCGGCACTCCGAAAGGTTGAGCGTTTCCAGCGTGTCAAGTCTGGATAAAACGACGACGTGAAATGTTGGTTTTTTTCATGAGGTTTTCTCCTGTGGGTTGGTTGATGTAAAATATTTCGTTATGCCGTGCGTCTCGGACGCCGGCGTTTGTCATTCATCATATTCCCATTCGGGCAACGATTCAAACTCCGCGAAGCCGATGCCGCCCATGCCTTTGCAACGTTCGCGGGCAACACAAACGACCAGCGTTTCGCCCGGCTGCATCCGGATGCGGACGTAATAACCGTTGTCGCTGTTCGGCCAATCACCGGTGTTGACGTGACGCACCGCCGCCGCGCCGATCCTGCCCGTCGCCGGGTCCATGAAAAAAGCGAGATCGGTTTGGGCATTGATCATGTGTCCGCTTCCGTCCGTAAAGAAAACATTCCCCAGCCAGCGGCCAAACCGCAATTCCCGCAAACGGAACCAACCGTCGACCGGCTTGGCGTCTTCTTTCGTGTTCGCGAAAACATAAAACACGTCCGTGGCGTGTTCATCGTCCGGGAGTTCACGCGCAAGTTCCCGCCGTACCAGCAGTTGGACGCCGGTTTCGGTGACAAAGTCTTCCGGCCATGCACTGAACAGCCGCAACGCCTCGACGAGATTATCGCCGATATGATCCATGACGGCATCAATCCGGTCGCTGGGCTGCGGCGTTATCGCAGGCATTCTTTGTACCGCTGCGTCAATCTCCTCGTCACTTTTGTCGGCAAAACTGGGGGAAGCGGCCAAACGATCCCGCGTTCTTTGCCATTCCGTCTCAAGGTCGCCTTTCCAGTCGGCGAAAGACTTTTTCGTGATGGTTGTTCGAATCGCATCGATCCTTTCCTGGGTCATGTATTCGTAGCCCGGCCTTGAGAAAATCAGTCTTTCCGCCTGTGTGAGTGGGATAGGTTCCGGCAATTCCGGGGATTCGCCCAGAAACGCGAATTTGCAATGTTTCAATCGCCGGATGTCATCCGTGGTCAAAGGGGCATCCCCGGGAATCACCAGAATTCCACGATGCCCTTCAAGTGCCGCCAATTGCTCTTCACCGGTCATAATGTCGAACACAAAACCCGCGTCGAAAAGTTTTTGGCGGTAATCTTCCGGGAACGTGCCGGTCGGCTGGTAAATGGTGAAATCAAGCAGGGCTTTGCCGGTGTTTTGAATGGCGGCGATCCGGTTTTCCGGCGTCGGTTCCGTACCCGGCTTGAGGAACCAAAACTCCGCGTCCGCTTTATTGTCTGTTTCAGCGTTCTGGGCAAAACCCGCCGCTGAAGCGGTCAGGGCCATCAAGCCGACCAGAACGAAGCATCGTAAACGTTTCATGAGTTTTCTTCTGATTGTGTGGCTGGCAGGGATTGTGACGCCGTTCCATGTTCCATCCGCCGGTGTTATCGTTTCAGCCAGCTGTGTTGTCGTTCCAGTCGGCGGATGTTTTTTCGACCGGGCAGGGGTGCGTGACATCGGTTTTTTACCGGCGGGATGTCCGCGTCGCTTCGAACCCGTCGCTTACGCTCCGGGCTGCTGTTTCTTGCGACGTCGCATCACATAAATTTCCTGAGATGATCGACACTTCGGGCGGCTTGTTCGACGGTGCCGCATTCGACGCTGAACACGGTGTCCTGCGGGATCGTTTTGCAGATGGCAATGACACGTTCCCAATCGATCACGCCGTCACCACAGGCACAACCGACCGGTGTGCCGGTGACCGTTCCGCGTTCGGCGTCGGACTGTTCGATGGAAATGTCCTTGGCGTGCAGGTGAACCAGGCGGTGCTTGATTTTTTCGAGCCAGACATAAGGGTCTTGCCCGGCAAGGTAGCTGTTGCCTGTGTCGAAGTTTGCCCCGACGGCGGGCGAACCGGCCAAATCCATGATCTTTTCATACAATTCCGGGATGACCGTATATTGCTGGTGTGGCTCGATGCCGATTTTGATCCCCCGTTCTTCGGCACAGCGGGAGGCTTCCTTGAGAACGTATTTCATCAATACGAAGTCTTCATCTTGCGTTGTCCAATCCTTTTTTGGACCTTCATCGGTCGTCACGACGGCGGCACCGCATTCGGCGGCAAACCGGACGGCCTGTTTCAGGTAATCCGTGGACGCATCGGGTTTGCAGAGCGGACAATGCGACGACAGCGCAGAAACTTTCAGCCCGGATTTTTCACAGGCGCGCCGGATACGATAGGGATCGTCCCACATCGAAACGCTGTGAAAATAACCGGCCTCGCTGAGTAGCTCGCGCCCCCAGTGAACCATCGGTTCGACATATTCATACCCCAGTTCCGCCGCCTTGACGACGCCCCATTCAAACGGCTTGTCCTCGTGACGGACGTATTCCATATTGACGCCTAGCAGTACCTTTCCCATGTCTTTCCTCTTTTCTAAGGGACATTGCGTTCCATTGGATGTGATTCGAGCGAGAATCCAATCATTGGGTTAATTCTACCAAAAGCGACGGGGGTTTTCCACTCTTGCGGCATTTTTAGCCAACTTTTTTTCAGAAAACCATTCCGCCCAGTTGATACACAAGCACCGCCAGCAGGAACGCCACAGCGGTATTGAACGCAAGAGCCGTGGCAACCCATCGCCATTTGCTGGTTTCCTGATAAATCACAACGCAAGTGGCCGTGCATGGAGCGTAAACCATGACGAAGATGAGCATCGCAAACGCCTTGACGCCGTTCCAGTGGGGCGATTGGGACAGCTTTGCCCCGATCATTCGGGCTTCGGGCTTCCGGCTTCCGGATTCGGGATTCGCTTCCATATCGTTTCCTGAATCCTGAAGCCCAAAGTCCGAAGCCCGAAGCCTGTCGTCTTCGAGGCTGTACAGCGTGCCGAGCGACGAAACGATCACCTCCTTCGCCACGAAACCGCCGGTCAATGCCACATTGTCCCGCCAGTCGAAACCCGCCAGGCGGCTGACCGGCTCAAACAGACGTCCGATTTGCCCCGCGTAAGAGTTGGCCAATCGTTCGCTTTTGCTGACCGTACCGACGCCTCCGCTTGGTTGCGGGTAATACATCAGGCACCAGAGCAGCACATTGACCGCAAGGATGATCGTCCCGGCTTTTTTCAGAAACCACCAGCTTTGCATGGCTGCCGCCCGCAAAACACCGGAAAATCGCGGTAGTTGATAAGCGGGCAACTCCAGCAACATTGGCGAGGCCGGTCCGCGAACGACAGTGCGGCTCAAAATTTTCGCACACGCGAGAGCTATTCCCCACGAAAGAAACACGAGCGAAACCATGATCAGCCCTTTCCACGCGGCGAAAAACGTGCCGACGAGTAACAGATAGACCGGCATTTTCGCTCCACAGTTCATCGTCGGCAGGACTAATATTGTCAGGATGCGTTCGCGCTGGTCTTTCATGTTACGGGTTGCCATGACTGCGGGCACGGCACAACCCCCATTGATGCCCCCGGCGAGGATCATCGGCATGATACTCTGTCCCTGCAATCCGAACAGACGCATGAGCCGGTCCATAATCATCGCGACGCGGGCGATGTAGCCGGTTTGTTCCAAAAACGAAAGGACGAGGAACATGAAAAAAATCACGGGGACAAACGCGACGACGCCCCCCACGCCGGAAATGACGCCGTCAAAGACCAGCGAACGTGTCGGGCTGTTTTCGCCCCATGGGAAAAGCGGTTCCAAGAGTGCGGGTAGCCACACATCGAACACGGTGCCGATGAAACCCACCGGCGTATCCATTTCCCAGTGCCATTGGCCGGATTCGTTTTGTGTGTAAGTCGGGAACCAGTTCCAGCCGTCGGCCAGCGAAAAGGTCAGTTGAAACGCGCAGAACATGACCAAAACGAGCAGTGCATATCCCCAAACCGGATGGCAGGCCAGGCGGTCGAACCTGTCCGACTTGTGATAACGATGCTGGGGATCGCGCTTGACACATGCAACATCAATCCGGTCGGCAAAATCCGACCGTGCCAGGGCGATGGTCTTTTGCGGCGTTGTGTCGTGTTCGGCTTCGAAGGTTTTGTACGTCTTTTCGGCCAGGACGAGCAGTTCCTCCCAGTTTTCCTCGTGCGTGTGATGTTGCACGATGCGCCGGGCGTTGGAATCGTTTTCCAGCAGTTTGACGGCCAGCCACCGGGCGGAAAAATCTTCAATCAAATGCTGCCGCGAACGCAGTGCTGATTCGATCGTCGTAACAGCAGATTCAAACGGCGGTTCGTATTCGATTTTCCATTGGTTGAACTCGTGTCCGACAGGCTGCACGGCGTCATGAATCATCCGCCGCAGGTCTTCGACGCCTTCACCGGTTGCCGCGTTCGTTGCCACAACGGGCACGCCGAGCATTTCGGACAGTTTGTCAAGATCAAGCATCATGCCCCGGCGTTTCGCCACATCAACCATGTTGACGCAAAGAATCACCGGCAGTTGCATTTCGAGAATCTGGAACGCAAACAACAGGTGCCGCCGCAAATTCGACGCATCGGCAACCACAACGACCACTTCGGGCGAACTGAGCAGCAGGAAATCACGGGTAATGCGTTCTTCCTGCGTGTAGGAGGTCAGACTGTACGTACCAGGCAGGTCAACCACTTCGACCCGGCGGTTGTGCGAAGCGTGTTCGTGTGTCCGGCGGGGAAGTGCAGAGTACAGATCGCAAAGCGCAGGGATGTTTTTGTTCTGGATTTGCCCGTTTCGCGTCCTGCACTCGTCTCTCTGCACTCTGCACTCTGCACTCTGCGTTTCCTCGTGATAATGCCCCGATTTTTTCTCGACCGTGACGCCGGGATAGTTGGCCACCTGCTGGTGAATGCCGGTCAAACGCTGGAAGATGGTCGATTTGCCGCAATTCGGTTGTCCGGCCAGTGCAACAAGGATGTCCTGCGATTGTTTCATTGCGATGCTTTCAGGGTAAATCGAAGTCCGTTGCGTAAGCAAGGAGTCAGGAGTTGAAACACAAGCCGGAATGAAGCGCAGTCAATGACGGGATTCTTTGCTGACGTTCCCGGCTGCTATGATCGAACCACTTATTAGTGTGCATCTCCCTGGTTTTTGTTCTTTGCTCTTTCCAACAAAGCACCAACAAGCGCAAGGCCGCTATAAACCACAAGAAAGAGGCCAATAAACAAAAAAGTCCATCCCTTGATACCTTGTACGGCAACAATTTCCGGGTTGGCAGGAAGATAAACAATCGGAATGACATCGCCAACTTCCGGTCTCCCTGCGCCAAAAATATTTTTAACGTTTATGACTGCACCGGTTTCGTTTGTAAAACGGAATGTAGCTCTCCGAGACCGTCCGCTTTCTTCAATGCGGATGACTGTTGCATAAGTCTTGATTCCGTATAACGCCAAACGGACTTGACAACTGGATTCATAAATCACCAAACATGTTGAACCAAGAAAGACAGTCATCGAAACCAACAAGGTCACGAGAGGATTCCGTTGCGTAGCTCTTGAACAAATCATAAAAGCATCAACGTTAGCATAAGTCTTTCACTGAAAAAACAACGCGATACTTCATGATCGCTCAGACTTGAGCAAAAAGCAACAGG
>WRMR01000195.1 GCA_009776995.1 Planctomycetaceae bacterium
GGGCGGCTAATCATAGCCAAAAGAGGGCTACCTGTCAAGGCAGAATGGGAGATTAACAAAAATCACTCACCCTGTCAAGGGAAATTGTATGCGCAAATTTGAGCAAATACCTTCAACAGTGCCATTGGGTTAAAGACACTTTCTTGGCATCAGGGTACTGCTGGAGCGTTTGTGACTTCTGTGCCGTCTTTGTGGACACGCAAGATTCATCGTTTAAGGCACACGCTCATTCTTTGGCTGTTCCGGGATGACCGCATTCTCGTCCTGCAATAACGAATATCTATCACCCCCGGCGTCATCGGGTGAAGTTTCCCTGGATTGACCAATCATTTCGTGAACACCTGGAAAATTTCAGAAAAAGAATGGTTATCTCAAAAATCATAACCTATCTTTATTTTGTTTAGCGCATATTGCGTGTTTATCCAGGATGATTGCCTGGTGATTTCAAAACAAAAAATATTCCGTGCGGGTTTTGGCTGTTTACTATCGGAGGTCGTTTCAATGAATGACATGTCGTTGATTGTCGAATTTGTTCAGGAAGCTCGTGAGTATATCGACGAAGTGGAACCGACTTTGATTGAAATTTACAACGGCAGCGACGAATTGGGTGCCATTGACGCCGAGTTGATCAATTCGGTGTTTCGCTTGTTTCATTCCATGAAGGGAAGTGCCGGGTTTCTTGCCCTGGACACAATCGCGGGCGTCACGCATGAAGCGGAAACGCTTTTGGACAAAATTCGCAACGGAAAATTGAACCTCACCGTGGAAATCACGGCAACTCTGTGCAAAGCCCTCGATTTGTTCCGCGAAATGCTCGATAAAATTGCGGAAACCGGCGAAGACACGGGGTTTGAATCACCAGCCGGAGTTCTCATTGAAAAACTCAAGGCGCATTCGGAAGGAAAGATTCCGGATGGGCTTCAAACTTCAGACTCCAATCTTCAGGAAGGAGTTTCGACGACAATTCCTGAAGTCCGAAGTCCGGAGTCTGAAGCCTCTTCCGAATCCTTTCCTGCCGACGAACCCGAACTGGAAAGCCGCAACATTCAGCTTTCACCGGAAATGCGGTTCGGCTTTGTTCAGGAGGGCAACGAGCAAATTGACGGCGTGGAACAGTCGCTCCTGAAGGTTCTCGAAGACCGGTTGAATGCCGACGAGTATCTCAAGGAAGCTTTCCGCAACATTCACAGCTTCAAAGGCAACTGCGGTTTCATGGGATTCGTTGACCTGGAGCGGCTGAGTCACGCGATGGAAACGTTTCTCGACATGCTTCGTATGGGGGTCGTGCCATCGGAGAATGAGAATATCAGTCGGCTTTTGAGTTTACTGGACGTCTTGCATGAAGGCGTCACATCCGTCGAATCCGGCAACAGTGGAAATCTCCCCGGCTGTGAGGCTCACGTCAAAACGCTCAACGACATCATGATGATCGACCACGAAGACGAGGGATCAAAGCCGCAAAACGAAACCGCCGTTCCGTCGGGACAGCCGCAAAACGACACTCCCGCCGTTTCCGACCGGCCGGAGACAGCAACGTCCAAACCGGATGTGTCAGCATCGCCGGGCAATGTCCAGACGGCAGGCAAAGCGGCGGCAAAAACGCCGTCGAAACAGGATATTCGCGTTGATTTGCACAAACTGGACAGCCTCATTGATTTGGTCGGGGAACTGGTCATTGCCGAATCTATGGTGACGCGATGTCCTGCCGTGGCCCATGTCGAAAACGAGTATTACAATCGGGCCAAGCACCAGTTGCGGCGGATTTGCGACGACCTGAAGGATGTGGCCATGTCGGTGCGAATGATTCCGCTCTCGGCGACGTTTCGCAAAATGGTGCGTCTCGTCCATGACCTGGCGACCAAGTCGGGCAAGAAGATCAAGTTGAACATCGTCGGCGAAGAGACCGAAGTGGACAAAACGGTCATTGAACAGATCGCTGATCCTCTCGTGCATATCGTGCGCAACAGTTGCGATCACGGGATCGAGAAACCGGAAGAACGCATTGCCGGCGGCAAGCCGGATACAGGCATCGTCACGCTGGAAGGCCGTCACGAAGGCGGCGAGGTCTGGATACTGATCCGGGACGACGGACACGGTTTGAACCGGGAACGAATTTTGGCCAAGGCACTGGAGAAGGGTATTGTCGGTCAGGAAGCGAGGGAATGGCCCGATGAAAGGATTTATCGTCTGGTTTTTGAGGCCGGTTTTTCGACGGCGGAAAAAATCACCGACATTTCCGGTCGCGGCGTCGGCATGGATGTGGTGCGGAAAAACATCGAAAAACTCAATGGACGCATCGACATCCAAAGCGTCGAGGGCAAAGGTTCGACTTTCATTTTGCGGATTCCGCTCACGCTGGCGATCATTGACGCGATGCTTGTGCGGGTCGGGACGGCAAAATACATGATTCCGACGCTGTCGATTCTTGAAAGCCTCGTGCCGGTCTCGAAACAGGTCACTGTGACGCCTGACGGCAAGGAGATTTTGCGGCTCCGCGACGAAATGATCCCGATTATCCGATTGTATGACATTTTCAATCAACAGGGCGACTCGGAACGCTTGAAAGACGGCATTTTGGTCGTCGCGGAGGAATCGGGGCAATCGTTTGCGATTTTTGTCGATGAGATCGTCGGCCAACAGCAGGCGGTCATCAAGGGGTTGCCCGACTATATCGGACGGGCGGAAGGTTTTTCCGGTTGCACGATTCTCGGCGACGGGACGGTCAGCCTCATCATCGACATTGGAACCCTCAGCCAGATGCGGGGAACCTTTGCCGCGTCAACCTGCCACAAAGAGATGTATTGGGATGATGCTTACCAACATCACGGAGAAGAGAAGATCGGCCCTCCGAATTTTCTTTCGACGCCTGAGACATTGGATAATCTCTCACCGGAGGATGTCTCCTGGGAAATGCTGGAAGCCTCTGTGGGGATGGTGGCATGTGATTAGTGAACAATGATTAGTTGCCAGCATAGTTACAAGGCCGTTTGCCATTCACCCTTACCCCCTAACTCCAAACTTTCCCGCCCTTTGCCACCCGCCAATGACCCTTAACCCCGAAGGCTCCTGACATGAGCATGACATCATCCACTGACTCCGGCATGTTGCACATCTCCGACAAGGAGTTTCAGGCAATACGTGACCTGGTTTACGACCGGTTCGGAATCAACCTGACCATCGAAAAGAAAACCATGGTTGTCGGACGGTTGCAAAAGATATTGCGTACGCGCGGGTTCAACACATTCCATGAATATTACCTGTACCTGGTCGAGGACAGAACCAATCAGGCAATCGGCGAGCTGGCCAATCAGATTACGACAAATCACACATTTTTTTATCGTGAGTCGGAACACTTCGAGTATTTCATGAAGACGATCCTGCCGGAGATCGTTGCAAGGAAAAAACAAACGAACAGTAAGGATTTGCGTATCTGGTGCGCGGCGGCGTCCAGCGGTGAGGAACCATACAATATCATCATGTGCATGATGGAATATTTCGGCAAGGACTATTCCCTTTGGGATGCCGGTTTGCTGGGAACGGATATTTCCGACAAGGCACTCAAGGCGGCAAAACAGGCGGTTTATGAACCATATCGCGTACAGACACTGCCGGAAACTTACAAGAAGAAATATTTTCATCGCGCCGGGGAAAACTGGGCCGTCAACGACAACGTCAAAAAAGAGCTGACCTTGCGGAGTTTCAACCTAATGAACAAAAAGATGCCGTTCAAGAAACCCTTTGACTGCATCTGGTGCCGAAACGTGATGATTTATTTCGACAACGAAACCAAACGGGAACTCGTCGGACGTTTGTACGGCCAGACGGCACCGGGCGGCTATCTTTTGATCGGTCACTCGGAAAGCCTCGGACGCGATTCGACACAATGGAAATACATCTGTCCGGCAGTGTATAAGAAGGAATAACATGGGAAATCAAGCACGCGTACTCGTCGTTGACGATTCGTTACTCGTTCGGCAGATTTTATCGCAAGGTCTGCAGGAAGACCCGGATATTATGGTGGTGGCGATGGCCGGCGACCCTTATGCGGCTCGCGATGCCATCTCCGTGCATAAGCCGAATGTTTTGACGCTGGACGTGGAAATGCCGAAAATGGACGGCGTCGAATTTCTGAAGAAGATGATGCCACAATGTCCGATTCCGGTCGTCATGGTCAGCAGCCTGACCGAACGGGGACAGAAGATTACGATGGACGCACTGGACGCGGGTGCCGTCGATTTCGTGGCCAAGCCGAAGGCAAATGTCGCGGCCGGCTTGACGAAAATGATGGGGGAATTGCGGGAAAAAGTCAAGACGGCTTCGACGGTCAACGTGTCGCGTTGGCTCAACCGCAGCCCCCGTCCCGCGACATCAGTCACCAAAGGCGATAGCGGCAAACGGGTTGCTTCGAAACGCCTGATTGCCATCGGCGCATCGACCGGCGGAACAGAGGCGATCAAGGACGTATTAACAACGTTTACGCCCGACATGCCGGGAACGGTCATCGTCCAACACATGCCGCCGGGTTTTACTCGCATGTTCGCCGAACGTTTGAACGGACTTTGCAGTGTCGTGGTCAAAGAAGCGGCCCACGGGGATTTGATCTGCGACGGTCATGTGTCGATTGCACCGGGTGGAAAGCAACTGGAGGTGATCCGGTCGCCGCAGGGTTATGTGGTTCGTGTTTTCGACGGTGCGGAAGTGTGCGGGCATCGCCCTTCAGTCGAAGTCATGATGCAGTCGGTCGCGAAAAACGTGGGCCGCAATGCGGTCGGCGCGATGTTGACCGGCATGGGAGGCGACGGCGCAACGGGCATGAAAGCGATGCGCGACGCCGGGGCAAGGTGTATTGCCCAGGACGAAGCATCGTGCGTCGTGTTTGGGATGCCGTGCAAGGCACTGGAAAGCGGCGGTGCGGAACGGGCCGTGCCCTTGCGGGACATCACGCGAACCTTGAAATCCCTGTTGTCCCGTTAAATTGCAGAGAACGATTCAATGATGGTTCACCATGACGAACAATAGGCGTCGAACATCATGCTTCAGATTTCAGGCGGGTTCAGCGACTCTTTCCTGAAGCCTGACGTCCGAAGTCTGAAGCCCGATGCGGGGAAAAATTATATGCTGACGCAGAATCCGGCAAAACTGACGCTCGGAATCGGGGATATCGGCGCGACAGTGGCGGAAGGAGGGATCATCAAGACGATGGCTCTCGGTTCGTGCATTGCGATCATGATCCTGGACCGCAAAACGCGGTGTATCGCAATGGACCACGTTGCGCTCCCGGACTCGTCGGTGTCACCTGATCGGGCGAAGGGTTTGCCCGGCTATTTCGCCGACACGGGCATTCCGGTCTTGTTGAAAACCATTCAACGCGTCGCCGGCGGGATTTCGCGACCGACCGAACTGATCGTCAAGCTGGCGGGCGGGGCCAATGTGGCGGACCCGAACAATACGTTTAACATCGGCAAACGAAACGCTTTGGCGATCAAGAAGATTCTGTGGCAACACGGCATGGGGGCAATTGCCGAGGACTTGGGCGGGTTTCACAGCCGCACGGTCACGATGGATCGCGACTCGGGCAAAATCGTACTTTCCTGCCCCGGCAAAAGTGATTGGTTGTTATAAATTGTCTCATTCCCATTCAAAGAGCAGGGATCAACAAGGAAACAGTCAGATGAGTGTCAAGAAAATCGTGATTGCGGACGATTCGGCTCTGGCGCGGATGTTTATCCGACGCTGTCTGGAAATCGCCGGTTTGGGGGATTCGGAATTTTACGAAGCCAATGACGGTGCGGAAGCCTTGCAGCAGTTGAAGGAAGTCAGCGCGGACATGCTGGTCACCGACCTGACGATGCCCAACATGAACGGAATCGAACTGCTCACACGGATTTCGGCCAGTCCGCGACTTTGCGGGTTGCCGGTCCTTGTCGTGACCAGTGCCGGTAATGACGAGCAACGCAAACGGCTTTACGAACTCGGCGCGACGCAAATTCTTTCCAAACCGCTCAGTCCCCCGATGCTTGTCGAGGCCATCAACGAGGTCTTCGGCATCAACCAGTCGTTTTGACAATCCACCGGCCTCTTAACCTTCAACCCGTCAGGGAACAAATCATGCAACACGAACAATACGGCCAACTGCTTTTGGATGCGATTCGCGAAACCCTGGAAACGATGGCGTTTGCCGAGATCGTTCCTTATTCGATGAAAATCGGCAACAGGGAACTGATGGATGTTAATGAACTGCACGTTGCCGCCAAGCACGGCGCGACGGCATCCCAACCGGACGACGGCTGGGGATATTCGTCCGACCCCGTATCGGAACCGGCAGCTTGGGGTGAAACTTCGACCGTTCAACCGTCGATTTCCGAATCAACTGACGCCTGGGGAACCGGCGCGTCTCCGATTACCGACCGGATGTGGGCTAATCCGCTGGACGCCTGGGAAGAAAACGTCACCCTTCCCATCCCACAAACCACCGAAGCCGATATCACCAAACAGGCCGATTTCGACAAGTTAATGAACGAGCAGGACAACTGGTGCTGGGCCTGTCTCAAAGTCAATTCGCCGGAACTGGATTGCATCTGGTTTATTGTTTCGAAGCAACTTGCCCAGGAACTGGCACGCACGATGTACGCAGGCGATGATTTTCAACTGGATAATCCCGCCCTGCGTGACATCATCGCCGAACTGACCAACGTGCTGGGCGGACGACTGATGCTGCTGCTGGAGGAAACCGTCGGCAAATTTACGCTCGAAGTTCCCGTCACCGGAACCGGGCAACCGGATTTGCCGGACAACACTCATTGCGAGACAGTGACGTGCAAGGTTTTTGCCGACCACGTTTACCCGATTATCAGCATGATGTATTTCAAGGAAAGCCAGCCGAAGTAAGAATTTGGCCTGGCAGTTTTCACGATCCGACTTTTCCGTGATAGAAGTGGCATAGGGCGACAGCAAGTGCATCGGCCACGTCAGGCGGCTCGGGGGTTCGTGGGAGTTGCAATTCGTGCTGAATCGCTCGTTGCATTTGATCTTTGGGGGCATGTCCCGAACCGGTCAGCAGTTTCTTAATCTTCGTTGCCGCATAAGGATGGACCGGGATGTCCGATTGGGCCGCTGCCAGACAGATTGCGCCGCGAGCGTGTCCCATCAGAATAGCTGTTCGCGGACGATCATAGTGCGAATACAATTCTTCAAGTGCCACCGCATTGGGGGCAAATGTTGTGATAATCTCCCGCACGCCATCGAAAATTTCCCGAATTTTGTGGGGTAGCATGTCACTCTGACTGCGAACGACTCCCGCTTCGAGCAACCGGACCTTGCCGCCGACCGGCGTTTCGATCACGCCATAGCCGGTGGTGTTCAATCCGGGATCAATCCCCAAAATCACGGTCATGCGAGACTTTCCATAATAGACTTATTCGGAAACTCAATAGATTTCTTCCCAAACTACCCATATTGTTGATTTTTGGAAAAATGGGCAATTACATTTCTGGGTTTCCGAACAAGTCTAATGAATACAGAATGACGAACGGTTTTGGTTCAGACTGATCGAACTATGGCTAACAATATTTTGCATTCTGTATTGACATCGCCGACTCGTATCGAAAATCAGGAAGTGGAAACAAGATCACGCAAAAAGGTGGGTACTTTTTCTTTGATTTCGGCGGGGTCAACTCGATAAGAAGTGGCAGGTTGTGCCATGGTTTTCTGGAAAAAATCGACAACCTTTTTCTCATATTCCTGACCGGCACGCTCGGCCGTTTCTCCGTGCGCACTGTCGGAAACGACCCAAACTCTGGGACGGCGATGCATGCGGTGGCAGAATGAGTGAATTTGGTCAATACGGCAAAAGGCGTCGTTATTGCCGTGAATGATGAAAGTCGGCTGGTGAGCGAGTTGGACGAGTAATCGTGTACTGACAAATCGACAGCCGCACCAGAAACCGAGAATCCAACGCCACCACCCCGTAATGAGTATATAAAATGGACAAGCGACGGAAAACAAGATAGCTTTAACAAGCAGAAAAGCGTATTTTCGTGAGAAAATCGTACTCCAGCGGCGTCGCACTTTCGTCAACGTCGTCCAGCAGTTGCGTTCAAAAAGCCGCCCTTCCGGGGCGGGACTGTCGAGAACCACGGAAGTAACTCGCGAATCGATTCCCGCAACACAAACTGCCACCGTTGCCCCTTTGCTGAGACCGAACAGGCCGATCTTGAAATTTTCGACCGCCTGATTTCTTTCCGAAACATAATCCACGGCCGCATGAACATCAGCAAGATCGTTTTTCGTAACCCAAGGTGTGGGAATATGTTCGTGCGTAATCCGACTGTCTCCGTGGTTCCTCATGTCGAAGGAAAAAACATCAAAACCGGATTCGTTGAAAAAATCCACTTGGGATGAGATTCCCCATCGTGTGCCATTCAATTCGTGACAATAAATAATCGCACCTTGTGGCGTTTGTGAACGGCAGGCAAAATAGGAACCTTGGAGCAAAGCACCGTCTTTTGTGCTAAATTCAATTTCTTCTGCGTCAAAGCGTCGTTTACCTCTTCGAACAGGCAACCACGGTGTCGATGCGAACAACTGCGAGGATCGAGAG
>WRMR01000196.1 GCA_009776995.1 Planctomycetaceae bacterium
AGGAGGACGATTGGAAAACACAGCTTCTTTCCGCGCTCGATTTTCCGATCCAAGAAGACGATGATTTTCTGTTCGGATGGAACGTTAATCTTTTCACTTGGATTTGGAATCTCTTCGAAGAATCGGATCGCGAGAGTCCGGTTCGTGCAAAATATATTGATTTCCTGTTCACTCACGGCGAAGTTCCCGGTGAATATTTTGAGGAAGGAATCCCCGAACTCCAACAGAACGAAGAAGATGATGCTGAGGTGGAAGAAGACAACGACGATGATGAATCCGTTCAAATTCCGTGCTGGAAGTGTGTCTTAAGGCAACCGTTGGTTCCTGATGTTCCGGCATGGGCTGCTTGGAATCGCATTCCTTGCAGTGTTACGGATTATTTGGCTCCGTGGTTCGTTTTTCACCTGGAGCAGGATGAAGCCGTGCGACTTGCACTTGCGGAACAGTCCCGCTGTTATTCCCTCGCTCCCGAAGTTTTTGAGGTGATTCCTTTGGGCGAATATCCAGTTCCCTGTCCCCACGTCCTCGGAATGGGGGCAAGAGAACAAACAAATCCCACTCTGGAAACCTGAACGTCTGCCCGATTTGGGACACAAAATCGGTGAAATCATCGCCGAAACGGCCCAAACAGCCGATAAAACCATCACAACAACCTTGAACCCTGTCTATTCCAGCTCGGAGTTATCAAGAAACGCCAACTGCCCTGCCAATGGTCAATCGACAGAGCGGTTATCGTGTTCATGTAGCAACTGTTATCACGCCTTCTCATCTTTTTTCACCGTCAAGCCCGGCAGGGATTTGATGGCGTCGGCTTGTTCTTGGGCGTTGATGTGGGTGTAGATTTGCATGGTCAACTTGATGTCGGAGTGCCCTTCTTCAATCTCACACGCTTTGGGCTGGGATGACGAACTCTCAACATACACCCGTGCGACGGTCATACCGGAGACACACGCCCGAACCACACAGCCCGGTGCCGCCGGTTCCTGCACGACAACGAACTTGCCCTTGTGCCGCTCCATGGGAGTGACGCCTCGAAGTACCGGCGTCTGCTGAAATGCGTCCGGCTCGTTGCGCGGGTCAAAGGCTGGGCCTTCAATGCCGAGTATCTCGAACTGCTCCAGAGGATAGCCGGTTTCATTGCGCACCAGAACGTGGTGGCCTTGTTCACTGCGAACCTGCGATGGCTTGCCCTGCGAGCGCATGTTGGCAATCGCCGCGTCCAGCATGGCGTTATATGCCGTCGCCGGGATAACAAGCGGGTCGCCGCTCTTGACTTTACGAAAAGCATCTGTCATAAGAAAAAAAGAAAAAGTTGCGAAAACGGCCTATCGCGTGAATCTCGACCATCATGTATAATGTTCAATGAAAGATGTCCACTGGTCACGACAAACCTACTATCACAGGGTAAAATCATGTTACAATTCGTTGCACTTCTATTGACGAGCTTATGCTTTGCTACAGAAAACCAAGAGCAAGGAAACGAATGGAAGCCGTTATTCAATGGCAAAGACCTTTCGGGCTGGCACGTTTCATGCCTGCCGCAAGATTCTGAAAAAGTGTTCTGGTCGGTTGAAGACGGTGCCATTCTCTGTCATTCGATAGGCCGGAAAGATCATAATTACGTGTGGTTGATGACAGACCGGGAGTTTCAGGATTTTGAACTCCGCCTCAAATTTCAGGCTTATTCCGACTCGCCCGGCAATAGCGGTTTGCAATTCCGCAGTCGATTTGACAAGACTGATGGTGACGGTTGGCTGAATGGGCCGCAGATTGACATCCATCCTCCCAAGCCCATGTCCTGGCGCACGGGATTGATCTATGATGAGACCAGGGGCGAACAACGTTGGGTCTTTCCCAGTTTGAAAGACTCGGCCATGCCGGGCGAATTTGAACCCAAAGAGCATGTGATGAAATACGCCGAAGACAGTGATGCCTGGAATGAACTGACGTTGATTTGCAAGGGAATGCAAATCAAAACGATTGTCAACGGAATCGTTCGTGCCGATTGGGATGCAACAGGCGTATTCGACAATGAATTCCACCGCAAGCATAACGTCGGACAAAAAGGACACTTCGCACTGCAATTGCATAGTGGCGATGAACTACGAATCAAATTCAAGGACATCGAAATCAAGGAAATCAAGAAATAGAGGATCACCAGCCGATACCCAGTGACGCGAAATTAAGATAGGGATAAACTTGTTCAACATAAACGCCGACGGGTCGTTTGACGAGTGAACCGGCGTTGTTGTCGGTCTGGTCTTCGTAACGCACCCAAATATAAGCCCAGCCGGGCTTCCAGATGGGGCCGATGTCACCGACCCAGATGTCCCACATGTTCGGGCTGACGGCGAAGCGATAGGTCAGTTCGACCCAACGCTCGCTGCCTTTGTAGGAGCCGGAAGTGCCGAGAAAACGCACTTCATCCGCCGCGAAACCACGAAACGGATAACCATTCACGCGGCCATACGCCCGGTTGATGAATGAGATGTAATTCGAGGTCACGAACTCCGGCGGGAAGTAATGGGTTTCGGAAAACGTACTCACGGCCACATCAAGGTCAACTCCGTCAACCGAGTCCTTTGTGACGCCGATCAAGCCGCCGAAATACGGAGCGCGACGACCCGGTGGTGCATAGACGCCGATAGTGCGGAAACTGTGCAAGAACTTCTGCTGTGTGCCGGAGATTTCAAACTGAAACGAAGACGCAGGCCATTGTTCCTGATTCTCGTTGTTATTTCGCGTGATATGGCCGTAAGAAACAACCGCCTCCCATGCCGTATGCGCGACACGCTGAATCTCCGTGTCCTTGAGTACCCACGTCCGAAACGTCTCGTCCACGAAGCCCAGAAACGCATTGACGGCCTGATCGTAATTGTCGGTTCCCATGATCATATACGTTCGGGTTGCACCGCTCTGTTCGCCGTTGAATCCCAACTGGATTTCAGGCGAGTCCCAGCGTTCTTCAATTGTCATTGCCATTATCAGACTCCAGGTTTCGGGCTTCAGACTTCAGGATGTCAGATATCAGGAATTTCCTGAAGTCTCAACCGAACGCAAGTGAGGTTGATTGTTTTGAATTTTTGATCAACTGCTTTGTGTTTTTCGCAGTCTCTTCCGTTGCCTTTGCCACGCGATCCATTGTGCCGCCGCCTTCGAGCCCGCGCACGGCGAAGGCGTTGAATGTACCCGCCGTCGAAACCTTCTGCTCAACGTCCTTGTTACTCTTCTCGGCCTGGTTCATAAAGCTGACATAGCCGCTGTTGGCATCTTCGAGCCGTTTGGCCGCGTTTTCCAGTACATCCTGCGCCGCAGAGATCGCATCACTGTCGCCGGTATGTTTCACAGAGTCATACTTTTTCGCGGCCTCGTCAAAGGCTTGCGTCGCGTTCCGCAATTCGTTCATGATCTTCGCATATTCCGCAGTGGCCACTTCGGTTTTCACATGTTCGATTTCTTTGGTTGTCTTTTCGACCGTGCGTGTATCACCTTGCTCTTTGGCATCGCCCAGTGTGATTGTCAAGTTCGAGAGTTTTTTACGTGCCTTTGCAAGGTCGAAGTCAATCTCAAACGTCCGCTCGTCACGAATGCTTTTCTCACTGTCGTTTTTCATGCGATCGGATTCATTGTTGGCTTGATCAAGCCGCCGCGATACGTCGGCGAGAACACCTTTGGCAGTGCCTATCTCTTTCTCGTCGCCGCCTTGTTTGGCCGTTTCGTATTTTTGCGAGGCTTCGTCAAAGTCGCGTCTTGCACGGTCAAGACCGGCGGCGACTTTTGCCGCTTCCGCTTCACGGAGTTCCGCTTTCGCCTTCCGTACCTCTTCCTGAGCGGCGTCAATTCGGCCTTGATCGCCCGATTGGGCAACGGCCTCCACGTCAAAACGGGCATTGAGCAATCGCTTCTGTGCCTTCGCCACCGCGTAATCCTCGTCGGTATAATCGCGCGAGTCCGGCGAGAGGCCGAACGCCGCGTTTTTCTGATCGTTCGCCGCCTTCTCAAAGTCGATGCGAGACTTTTCAAGGTCAGCCTCAAGCTCGTCAATGCGTGCCTGAGACTCACGATTGCGCTCGTTACGTTCACGAGTGAAATCATCTTTTGTTTTCCTTCCTGATTCGTTGTCAGTGATTTTTCTTTCAAGTTCATTCCTTGCCTGTTGCCGTTGTTTGGCAAGTTCGTCCTTGCGTTTGGTTTCCTCTTCGCCGCCTGTGAGCCCAACCCAGTCCGTGAACTTCTTGATCCAGCCGAACACCGATTTGAACACCTCGACGATGGCATTCCAGAGCATTTCACCCGCCGCAATGAGTGTGTCAACGACAAAGTTCCACGCCTTCACAATCCAGTCGAAGACCGGTTGTACGTAGTCCTTGATGCTGTTCCAGATTGTCCCGAAGACAGTGACCGTACTTGACCAAATGCCGATAAAGATTTTCGAGACGGATGACCAGATGCTTTGAAACCATACCGCTGTCTCTGCCCATGCAATTTTGAAAGCGTAAGTGATATATGCAAAAATATTCGAGAGGGTGGTTGACCAATCGTTCCAAATCGCATACATTGAATCCAACCAGCCACCGAACTGCTTTTATATTGCGAGACAGCCCTTGTTCCACTCCAATTGGATGAGCTTCCACATTACGGAAGCGGCTCCCGCAAGATCGCCATTGGCTAACATGTCGCCCATCATTCCCATGTATTTTGAAAAGTCGCCGTACATGGTTTGAAGGCCGGAGCCGATCCAACCCAGAAACCACTTCGCTGATTCCATTGCCGTCATAAAAGCCGATTTGACCGAGTCGCCGAAGTATTGCCACAAGGCAACACCGGCGGCAACCGCCGCGCCGATACCAATGACAACCGGCAGTGCATAAGCCGCCATGCCCGCGAGTGCCGAAACGACCGCCGGGATCGCCGTTGTTGCCAGTGCCGAAAGTTGAAACGCAACCGCCGCAATGCCCTGAGATAACAAGCCGGCAACATTAACGGATGTCACCGCCATGAGTCCGGCACGTAACCCGCGCAACAAAGATTGAGTGACAAAAATCGTTGCGTTCCATGATTTTTGGATGACCGCCATTGCCGTCAAACCTTTGGCGGCGATGATGACGGATTTGATGCTGGATGCCACCGCGAGAAATCCGATTTTTGTCCCGGCAATTACGGTTGCAACTGACGATTTTGTGATTGCAACCGTCGCCGCCCACGCCGATTGAGCGGAAACAATGACGGTATTCCACCCGGATTTAATGGACGAAATGGCGGCAAGGAAGCCGTTTTTGAGGAAAACTGCCGTCCGGTTGGCATAACCGCGCACGAGCGATGGCATCGCCGCAAAAAATAACAGCAGTCCATTAAAACCTTGTTGCAGTGTGTTCGCTCCGGCGAGTTTAGAAAGCATGGCAATCATGCTGGTCAGTGTTTTATTGATCACACCTTGCATCCGGGCAAAGACGCCGGGTAATGCCACCGCCGTATTGAATAATCCGCCTGCCAGATGTTTGGCCAGGATTCCGGCGGTAGCACCCGCCGATGTTGCCATGCGCGAAAACGTGCCAAGCCCGCGCACCATGCCGAAAAGCGACACGGTGGATTTTATGATTTGCGTTGAAAACATCACTGCGCCGGTCGTGAGTGCCGCCATCATTCCAATGGGAGCAAGGGTGGCCATGCGAAGTATCCCGAACGCCGCCGCCAAGCCGTAAATGCCAATTGAAGTTACTTTTGCGATACCGCCAAGTGAAAGTAACGTAACACCAACCGCGCCGAGTGCCGCCACCGCCAATCCGGAAACGACGACCACGGATTTATGTTCGCGCAGCCACGTACTGATCGCGGCAACGTTATCGGTGAAAAATTGCGTTACGGTACGCACCGCCGGAGCAACCGCCGAGCCGATGGCAAGACTGACGCCCATGAGTGCGGTTTTCATTTTGACGAATTCGCCGGTCAAGTCGGAAGCCGATTGTGCGTCCTCCTTCGATAGCGAAACGCCCAATTTCCGTGCTTCCTCACGCAGTTCGGCAATACCCTTACTGCCGGCGGCGATCATCGGCAGTAACTGTGTGCCGGATTTACCGAAAATGGCCAACGCCGTTGCCGCCCGGATGTTTTCGTCCTTGATGTCGCGCAGGCGTTCAAGTAAAATGAAAAATTGCTCTTCCGGCTTTTTGCCGTCGAGGTCGCCGAGAGTGAGACCCAATTTTGCGAGTTTTTTTTCGGCACTCCCCAGTTCGTCGGCGGCACCGGAGAGCGTTTTTTGCATGCCCTTGATCGCCACCTCGACCGACTTGATGTCCGTCCCACAGATTTGCGCGGCATAAGAGATTTCAGACAACGCCTCGCTACCCATGCCGGTGCGGTAGGTCATTTTTTCGATCTGGTCGCCGAAGCTCGAAAACACCTTCGCACCGGTTATGAACGGCAACGACAGCGCACCGGCAACCGCCATCGCCTTCATGCCCATGCCGCTGAGTTGCTGACTCCAGGCGTCCATGCGCTTGTTGATGGCGATGAGACCTTGCTGTAATTTGCTGTCGTCGGTAAAGACCTCAACGAAAGCGCGACCCGCGCGTATGTCACCTTGATTGGGCATAAAAACAATTCCTTTTCACGATGAGGAAAATCATGTTACTGATCAAACGTTTTGCCTGTTGGTTTGTGGTAATTGCCAGTGGATTGATCATGGCGATTGCCGACGACAAAGAACCGGTTCCATGTCCGCTGGAATTCGGCAAGTGGGAATTGATCCCGGAATTCAGCGATGAATTTGACGGCACGAAACTCGATGATACGAAATGGTTACCCAACAACCCAACTTGGAAAGGCCGTCAACCCGGTTTCTTTTCCAAAGAGAATGTCGAGGTCAAAGACGGTATGCTTCACCTTTCGGCCAAAGCGGAAAACCTGCCGAACCTGCCCAATGGGTATCACACCTTCACAACAGCCGCCGTTCAAAGCAAGAATCGCATTCGATACGGGTATTTCGAGATTCGATGCCGACCAATGGATTCGGCGGCGTCCAGTGCGTTCTGGTTTTATGCCAGTGACGATAAACTCTGGACGGAGATTGATGTTTTTGAAATTGGCGGCAAGGCACCCGACAAGGAGTTCATCTACTTTACCAATGTCCACGTTTTCAAGACGCCGGAAACCGGTGACAAGCATTGGGACGATTCAAAAATCTGGACGGCTCCCTATCGGTTGGCGGATGAGTTTCACACTTATGGTTTCCTCTGGTCGAAAGACGAGTTGATTTGGTATGTTGACGGCAAAGAAATTCGCAAGCGTAAAAATACCGATTGGCATCAAACCTTGACCATGAATTTTGACAGTGAAATCATGACCGATTGGTTTGGTTTGCCCGATCCCAAAGACTTGCCCAGTGTTTTCTCCATTGATTACGTCCGATCATGGAAGCGAACAGACGGAGATGAAACCACTGTCGAACCGGTCAAAAGCGGAAGACAATGAAGCCTACTTGGGTAAAAAGACTTTCAATACATACCTATGAGAATCAACATGGACAAACTGACGAGACGACATTTTTTGAAATTCGGCGGTGCGGTGACTGCTGCTACGATGATTCCCCATACCGAAATGCCGTTATTCGCTTCTGAATCGTCGGACACGGTTCGTGATCGGCTCTGGATTTGGGGACATCTTGAAGGATCCTACGACAACCAGTATGGGCTTCCGATGAACAGTCGCATGACGCCACTCCAGGGGGCTGAATCCCTCGGTATCCCGAATATCATCATGGTGCGTTACAGTAACAAACCCGAGCCGCCTTATGATGAATACGCCGCCCAGTACCGCAACGTCCAAAAATTGATGTGGAGTTTTGTCGGGGATAGTGGGCGAACGTCGTCGGAGGAACAAGAGCACGTCTTGGAGCTGTCTCAAAAAATGCCGAACATGACCGGCCTGTTCATGGACGATTTCTTTCACGGAAATGCGAACGCCCCTGCGGGTGAATCGGAAGCCGCCGCCTCAATCTCGGTTGTCCGGCTCAAAGAAATCAGGGAACGATTAAATCAACTCGACCAAAAACCTGATCTCGGCGTCGTGCTTTATGCTCACCAACTCAATCCCGCCATTCGCAGGCACCTTGATCTGTGCGACTTGGTATCGTTTTGGAGTTGGACAGCAGGCGATTTGGCAAAGCTACCCGAAAATTTCGCAAAATATCAGGGAATAGCCCCCAACAAGCGTACCCTGCTTGGCATTTACATGTGGGATTTCGGTCTTGGCAAACCGCTCCCGATGGACTTGATGCGTATGCAATGCGAAACCGCATTGAAATGGCTCAAGGAAGGGACAATCGAAGGCATGATTTTTCTCGCCACGAACATTTGCGATATGAAAATCGAGGCCGTCGAATATGCAAGGCAGTGGATCACCGAACATGGTGCTGAAACCGTTTGACAGCGTTACTTCGGTAAAAAGACTTTCAATACATGGATGCCAAGCGGATTGGGTAACAGGTCGTCATCCTTATTCCGTTTTTCGCGCAAGAGAAACGGGTGGAAGTCGGACGGCTTGCTGGACGTGTCGCGTTTGCCGAACGTCATG
>WRMR01000197.1 GCA_009776995.1 Planctomycetaceae bacterium
TATTGCCGGAAATTCAAAACCACTCATTCGCATCAATCCTACACGCGGTCCTCCTTATTATATCGTTGAGTGCAGCCCTGGTAAATTTATTAGAGTAATGTCTTCTGGTAATGATTGTGCATTTTTTGAGGTTCTGCAAAAAGATGTTCATTTACTTTCATTTTATTCAGATAGTGCATATGATTTTGCCTTTGGTAATGATTGTGCATTTTTTGAGGTTCTGCAAAAACTTGCCTACAAGAAAAATGATGTTCATTTACTTTCATTTTATTCAGATAGTGCATATGATTCTGCCATAAAGGACATCTCTCAAGTGTCGTCACTTGTTAAAAACCGACTTGTACCCGATAGCTTTACAAAAGAGGGAATCAAGTCTTTATTTCAGAATAATCCCAATGATGTTTTTATTGCCCTTGCCCATACAGACAGAGACGATTTTGTCCTCAAGGATTCCGAAGGAAATGAGTTGTCAATATCAATAAAAGAGCTTGAAGACATTGCAGGTGAATTTGGATGTGATATTATTTTTATTGGGTGTAAGACTGCGCAATCTGGAGTTTCAATTGGAACTGATAAAAAATTTAATTCTATTAAGGCTTTAGAAAAACTCACTATAGCACATGATAAAGCCCAAAATTATGACGAGTTCTTCAATATGCTCATCGCCGATGATACTTTTGGTCTCATTTTTACGCGTAATGCGCTTAATCATACTGCGCGCCAGAGAAATATTGATATTAATTTGTACGATCAAAAACCTGTATTTACCAATATTATTGATGAATCAACATATTCGTCTCGGATTTATGCAGTTTTAAATGAAGTCGAAGCTAGCACGATTACGTCCACCGAGGAAGACATTACAGTTTCACCAAACCCAAACTCTATTTCGCGCCAATCCCTAATCGCAATTCTAGCGGCTTCAGTATTGGGTTTTATTTTTGTTTTTTTCGGGATAAAAAAATTCACAAAAGCGTAAATGCAATATTTTTAACTTGCTGTATATAATTATAACTTGAGCCTGGAGATCGCATAATGGGTGGAAAATTGCCACAAATAAATGAATCAGTGAATTTTTTATTTAAATATAATCCTGATTCTCTTGCCCGGCTAGAAGAAGTCCTTCCTTCCGAAATGCGACTCTATCTAAAACCAGGTGGTGCTTTAGGTGAAGATGATGATCCATTTTTGGAACCCAGACTCAAGGTAAGTATCAAAGCACTGGAAACAATTATTCCAACTTGCGAGTCTGCATTATCTATTGGTAAATCACAGATTCAGAAGGCGAGACGAATTAAACTCATTGCCGGGATTACAACAATTGTCGGGAGTTCTGCAATTCTTGCGACGCTTGCAGCTAACTCGGTGCTAATGGCAACAATTTGTGGATTCGTTACTCTCACAGGTGCAATATTTACTTTTGCGTCCGATTTCATTATGAATTCTGATTTTGTTCCTATGAAAGACAAGTTTGAGAACTATTTAAAACTACCTCTTTATATATTCGATGCAAAACAAATACTAAACGAACTGTTATTCTATTGCGATTGTGACAATAAACTTATTTCACAAAATAGCACCAGAATTGAGGAACTCATATCGAAGACAAATGATTTAGCATTCAAGGTAATTAAGATTTGTCCCATGTTTATCTGATAGAAAAGCATCCATTTTATGCCTGACGTGATACTGTCGTTTGTGTCAAAAAAGCCTCATTTCCCCACACAGAGAAATGAGGTAAATGAGGTTATTCTTGTTGCGCGCACGGTGCTCTTCTACTGAGGTTGTTTTGTCAGGAAAAATAAGGTATAAATGAGGTTTGGCTGGAGTACCGGCGTGTCCCCGGCTCTTTCTAAAGTGCAACTCTGCACTCTGCATTCTGCACTTCTTCGTGGTGAAAAAGAAACGGCGGTTGATATGTTGACGAAAATGAGGTATAAATGAGGCGGTGTCGGCCGGAAAATTTTTCCGGCGGCTGGTGTTGGGTGAAAAACAAAATCCATGAACGGCTGCGATTGATGAACCCGCTCGCTGTGACACGCATTTTGACAAGTTGCACATGCAAAGTGCAAAGAAAACTGATCCGTTTCGCATGGAACGGCCATCGTGCCATTCGCGCCTTTGAGCGACGGCGGAAACGCGGGCTGCCGTTTTTTCCGGCGTTTTTGATGCTGTCGGTCACAAACCGCTGTCATTTGCGCTGCAAGGGCTGCTGGGTCGGGCAGACACGCGAGCCGCAGCAGCTTTCGCTCGCGCAAATGCACGGCATCGTATCCACGGCGCAAAAATACGGTTCGCGGTTTTTCGGCATCCTCGGCGGCGAACCCCTGTTGCATCCGAATCTCTTGCAACTGTTCGCAGAACATCCCGGCGCGTACTTCCAGCTCTTTACCAACGGCCTCGCGCTCACCGGCGAGGTTGCGTCGCAGCTTGCGAAGACCGGAAACGTCACGCCGCTCATCAGCATCGAAGGGCTGGAAAATGAAACCCGGCTTCGGCGCGGCGGGGACGATGTTTTTGCCCGGTCGCTCGCCGGGCTGGAAGCGTCGGTCAGGGCGGGACTCTTCACCGGTGTTGCGGCAAGCATCAACCAGCGGAATTTCGACGAACTGGTCAGCGTGGACTACCTGAATTTTCTCGTCAAAAAAGGCGTTCATTATCTCTGGTATTACATCTATCGCCCCTGCGGTTCCGAGCCGGATTTTGACTGTGCCCTGGATGAGGAGCGGATTCTCGCGTTGCGGCGGTTCATCGTCGAACAACGCCGCAAGGCACGCATTCTTATCATCGACGCTTATTGGGACGGCCGGGGTAACGCCGTTTGCCCGGGCGCGATGGGCTTGTCGCATCACATTGCCCCCAACGGCGGCGTCGAGTTTTGCCCGATCGTGCAGTTTTCCGGCGATTTTTTGAACGACGACGCGTCCAATCTCGAAGCGATTTTGCAGCAAAACCCCTTGCTGGAAAAACTGCGCACCTTCACCTCAGGAATCGGGCGCAACTGCGTCCTCATGGAATCGCCGAACGAGTTGGCGGCGTTTTTGCAGGAACATCATGCGCTGGATTCCTCCAACCGCGACGCATTTGCCGAGTTGCAAACGCGTTCGCCGATGATTTGCCACGACCTGAAAGGGCGGGAAATCCCGGAACAATCGTTGGCCTACCGCCTGGGCAAAACGTTTTACTTTTTCGGATTCGGGGCATACGGGTGAGCGCGGAGCGCAAAGTTCAGAGTGCAGAGTGAGCTGCATCACCCTGTGACGCACAGGGGAACGGTCACGGCGTGATTGCCGTCCGGTTTTCACCCCGATGACGCGAAGATGTTTAGCTCCCGGGCAGCGATTGCCGATTCTGTGTTGCGTTTTACAGCAAGTGTTGCAAAATAAAACACTTCCAGTTGCGAAACCAGTGCATAAGTACGCTGTCGAAGGTTGAAACCAGGAAATAATATTTTACTCCCGATTCGCTAATATCATCATGCCGTGTTGTGGCAAGAGTATTGTCGCGGATTTCCAAAACGGTTGCTCCCGTTTTGGATGGATATTTGTCTTGAAAATCTCTTTCTGATAATCGCAGCGAAATAAAACTGCGTCTGATCGGATTGAAACTCTGATTTCCAAAGAAGATACAACCGACGCTGCCAACTGTTCGCCAATGTGTGAATACGAAAAATCCGGCGTAAATTTTTGTTTTTTGCACAGAAATATCAAATCTTTGCGAATCACCGTGTTTGCGTACAGTAATTTTGCCCATTTTGATGCGAAGTTGCCGGATTTGAAGTTTTCATGTAGAATGAGATTTTTGGCAAGTGTGGTTCAGAATTTGCATTTATTAACTTCTTGGCACATTTTTTGGGTTTATTTTCTGAATATGCCGAGTAAAATAGAATATAGGGAACGTTGGCAGGTGATTTTCGCAGTGAATTGCAGTCCGTTTCGGGATAGCAGACCGGCCAAAAAGAGTTGAAGTTTGGAGTGGATTTCATGTACGGCGAACTCGTACCAACCGGCGGAGGCGACAATATTCCCCTGTTCAAGGTGGAACTGGTCGTTGGCCGTCGTGAGGATTGCGACATCGTGTTACGATTCAGCAATGTCTCGGCGCGTCATTGCCGACTCGTTTTGTCGGATGGTTATTGGTACGTCCAGGATATGCAAAGCACCAACGGCGTCAAGGTCAATGGTCTCAAGGTCGCCGACCGGCGCATTGATCCCGGTGTGCGGCTTTCCATTTCGAAGCACGAGTACCGTATCCATTACAACCCGCAACAACTCGGAGCTGCCGGAACACTCCCGCCCGACTCGCTTGACAACGACATCTTCAGTAAATCGTTGCTCGAACGTGCCGGTCTGCAAAACTTGGCAGCCTATCGACGAACATCCGAACAGCGCGACCGCCGGCCGGATCAACAACCCAAACGAATTGTCTTCAATTATGACGACCTGACCATCGACGATATTACGTTCGATTGAGAGATTTTTGCCAAGACGGCAAAGGTTTTCAAAGTTCTTTGCGTTTTCCGTAAAATCTCCGCGAGAAACCCGCCATGCCTCGATTGATCCATGAGAATTTTTTGCTGGGCACATCAGCCGCCGTTCGGCTTTATCACGAATACGCAGCCGGGATGCCGATTCTCGATTATCACTGCCATCTTCCGCCGCACCAAGTGGCTGACGATCACCGCTTCGAGAACCTGACGCAAATCTGGCTGGCCGGCGACCATTATAAATGGCGTGCCATGCGGGCGGCGGGTATTGACGAACACTACATTACCGGAAAAGCAGGCGATTGGCAGAAATTCGAAAAATGGGCGGCTATTGTTCCTTTGACCCTGCGAAACCCGTTGTATCATTGGACACACCTGGAACTCAACAGCCCGTTTGGAATCAGCGACCGTTTGCTCAACTCCGAAACCGCCCGATCCTTATGGGACGAATGTAACGCCAAACTGGCCCAGCCTGAATTTTCCGCGCGGGGTATCATGCGGCAGATGAACGTGCAGCTCGTTTGCACGACCGACGATCCGGTCGATTCGCTCGACGCACACCGGCAAATCGCTGACGACACAACCTTTGACGTCAGGGTTCTCCCAACGTTTCGACCGGACCGGATTTTCAATCTCTCCAGCCTGAACGACTGGAATGATTACATCACAAAGCTGGAGGAAGCGTCCGGGGTTCCCATTTCGGCCTTTGAAATGCTGCTCGAAGCGATCAAAATCCGTCATGATTTCTTTCATGCCAACGGCTGCCGGTTGTCCGACCACGGGTTCGGGCAGTTTGAGTATTCCGACTGGTCGCGAAAGCAGGTGGAAAACGCCTTTGAAGTCCTTCGTTGCGGTAACATGGTCTCACCGCAAGACCGCATTGCGTTCCAGTCGGCGGTTTTGTTCGAGATAGGGCGTCTCAACTGTGAACGGAACTGGACACAACAATTGCACATCGGAGCCTTGCGCAATAACCGCACCAAACTCTTCAAGACCGTCGGCCCGGACGCCGGGGCTGACTCCATGATCGACGGGGCGTTTGCCGTGCCGTTGTCGCGGTTTCTCGACGCGCTCGACCGGGTTGACAAACTGCCGCGCACGATCATTTACAACCTGAACCCGACGGCCAACGATGTGTTGGCCACGATGATCGGCAATTTCCAGGACGGTAAAACGCCGGGTAAACTGCAATTTGGCAGCGGCTGGTGGTTCCTCGATCAGAAACACGGCATGGAGCAACAGATCGAATCGCTTTCCAATCAGGGACTGCTTGCCCTGTTCGTCGGCATGTTGACCGACAGCCGTTCGTTCCTGTCCTACACGCGGCACGAATACTTTCGCCGCATCCTCTGCAATCTGCTCGGTCGCGAAATGGAAACCGGCCTGTTGCCGAACGATTTCGAACTGGTCGGCGGCATGGTCCGCGACGTCTGTTATCACAATGCCGCTCGCTATTTTGCCTTTGAGTAACAACCGATGATAAGCCGGGGGCGAGAACTTCTCACTTCACTTTCGAATCCCCGCGTCCGGTGCCGGGGGTGCGGCCGATTTCCCGCAGGGTTTGCATGACCGACTCGTGCGTTTGTTCCGCCGTTAAGTACATCGCCGCCTTGTTCGGGTAAATCTCATACATTTTGCGATATTTGATCGGCGTGAGGTTTGGCATGACCACATTGGCACCGCATTGCAGGACGAGCCTGCGTCCCTCTTTGGAGCCGTTCCAAAATAACATTTACAAACGCACATAAATATGTTATGATTTCTTTCATGGAGTTATATCATGGAAGAAATCATTGCAAGGAAGTTTCACACGTTGCCGTCTGAGTGGAACGAACGTCAGCGTCGTCTTTGGGTAGCGAACGAAGCGATGTGATCCGAAACGACTCCTAAACAAAAAAAGAATCTCCCTGCACTCTGCGTTTTGACCTCTGCTTTTATTCGCAGGCTTTCGTGACGGTATCGCAAAGATAAAACTTGTCGAACATCGTGAGTGCATTGTCGAGCAAAAACTCCGGCGCATCCCACTCGGCCTGAGTCAAAAAAGTGCGATAGGGCTTGGCGCGTGCGACGATGACCGTAAAGTTTGGTGAACTTGCCGAAACTCTTGCGACCGTTGATCGACGCGATGCCGATGACCAGTCGCCAAAGGTGCGAAAATGTGACGCAACCAACAATTTTGCGAATTCGCTTGAAAAATCTCTTGCCCAAAAAAGGAAATCGGTGTATCGTAAACATCTGATATTGCGTGAAATTCGGATTGACAAATCGGGGTAATTTTTTTAACACCGAATCATACCGTAATATCCACTTTTTATGCAACATCAGTTTTTAGTACGTCTTTCTGTTTGCAGTTTGAGTAATAAACAAAGCTCGTGAGGCTTGTGAAAGCTCGGGAATTCCAGTTCCGGATCATTTCGTTGACGTCAGCAAAATGGTCGTCCTCGGCAGTGGTTCTCAGCGTCAAGTTGATGACATCGCCCTGACCCGGTACGCCTGCTATTTCATTGCCCAAACCCAGCAAAACGAAAAAGAAACCACTCATGTAGCCATGTCAATCCGGGGACAAAGTGTGTCATCGACTCTTTGAAAGAGAACGAATATCAAAGAACAGAAACGAGATTACCATGCCGAATTACATCCTCCTTGCGATTGCGGCGTTCATGATAACCTGTGCGATTTGGTTTGCGCGGCGGTTGTGGTTTGCACTCGTGGCCATGCAGGACGACGAGGACTTGCCGCAACGGTCACGCACGTTTTTCAGCAGGCAGTTCCGGCGGCGCATCCAGATTGCGGTCATGATCGGACTGTCGGGCGTGTGTTTGGTCGCCGTGGCACTGATTTCGCCGAACGTGTTTCCAAAACCGTTCGTTGTGATGGGATCGCTGTCGGTTTTCCTGTTGTTGTGGTCGATTGTGATTGCCCTGTGCGACGTCGTCTCCATCACCATCTTCTACAACCGCAGCCGCAATTGGGACGAAGCCCAACGGGCAAAAATTCAATATGAACTGGAACAAAAACTCCGCGAAATGCAGAGTGAAGTTCACCAAGACGACACGAAAGATAGTGTAGAGAGCAGAACTCAGAGTGCAGAGTGATAACAACATGATCCCGGAATATCCGGAATATAAAATACGATTTTCTACTCTGCGTTCTGCTCTCTGAACTCTGCATTACTCCAAAGAAGTTACCATGATTTCACGAAGACAACCATCCTTGCGGATTGTTTCATTGCAATCGGGCAGCAACGGGAACTGCATTTACGTTGAGACACAATCGACACGGTTGCTGTTCGACGCGGGCATCAGTGGTTTGCGCGCAAAAGAACGATTGGCCGAACACGGGATTGACATTACCAGCGTCCATGGCCTGTTCATTTCGCACGACCATTGGGATCACGCGGGCAACATGGGCATTTTTAACCGCAAGTTCGGTCTTCCCGTCTGGGTCACCGAAACGACGTACCAAGCGGCACGGCAGAAAAAGGCAATCGGTTCCATTGAGCAACTCCACCATTTTGTGTCCGGTGAAACGATCCGCTTCGGCGATGTGACGATTGAAACGCTCCGCACACCGCACGACGCAACCGACGGCGTCGTGTTTATCATCGATAACGGCAGTGTGCGGTTGGGGGTGATGACCGATTTGGGACATGTGTTCCCTGACCTGCGCGAGGCCGTCCGTTCACTCGACGCCGTGTTGCTTGAGAGCAATTACGATCCGGAAACCCTGAAACACTGCGGTTATACGGAAGAAACGAAGGCACGTATTCGCGGCAAAGGCGGCCACATTTCAAACCTCGAAGCGGCCCGGCTGATCGAATCGGCCAAGTCGCGATTGCAATGGGCATGCCTCGGTCACATTTCGCAGGAAAGCAACCACCCGCAACTTGCCCTCGAAACGCACGAAAGCGTCCTCGAAGGTTCCCTGCCATTGCATATTGCGCCACGCTACGGAGCATCGGAGATGCTGATGTTGTAGAGATCGTTTTCCCGCAACCTTTTTGAATGTTCCAATAATCAAATGAACAAACTCATCCTCGACGACAATTTGGAAACCCTGAAAACACTGGACGAGGAGT
>WRMR01000198.1 GCA_009776995.1 Planctomycetaceae bacterium
GACACAATTTGAGAAAACCCCTGTTTTTACGATGTTTCAAAACAAAAATTACATGGATCAAAACACTCAAAGCCCTAACCAGTTGATGCTGTTCGATTTATGATGGGACAGTAGTGTTACATAATCAAAAACATCGGGTTTTGAGCTTTCGCCGGAAAATATCCCGTCAAGTTTTCCGGGGAAAAGCAGAAACCAAGCCCCCTATCGGAACAAGACGCCGGCATAACCGACGACGCGATGCAGGTCGCCGGAGACTGTGCCGCTGGTCGTGTAGCCGATCGGCACCGCTTCATGCAGGTCGCCGAGGGTTTGCAGGGTTTTGAGAACAAACGCGGCGGCATACACTCCGCACATCGAAATCTGCTTGGCCATGACGGTATCGAAAAATCGTTCCGGTTCGAGGTCGCGGATGGCGTCCAGAGCCAGTTTGTCAACGTATCGCGTTGTTTCTTCCGTCGCGAAGTGGTTCATATCGGTTGAGATGATCAGCAGTGGTCGCGTGTGACACGGTTTCAGGAATGTGGCAAATTCCGCCGCCGCCGTCTCGATTTTGTCCCAATCGCCGCCAGCCATCGTGACGCCGACCACCCTGGTCGCCGGGTTGAGCCGCGCGATGAGCGGCAGTTGCACTTCGATGGCGTGTTCGTGTTTGTGTGGTATTTCATCGAATTGAAAGTGCGGCACCGCATTGACGAATCGTGTCGCCCAATCGAGGTCGGCGGCAACATTGCCAAACGGGACGCCCCAGGTTGTGTAAGGCGAAACCGCCCAATTGGCACCGCCGGCCCGATGCCGCGGCGCGAAAATGACGACCGTATCCGGGATTTCGGTTCGCGCGAGCGTCTGCGCGGCCAAGCGACCGGAATAGACCCAACCGGCATGGGGAACCAGTGCCGCAACGGCGGGAATCGGTTGGTCAAACGACGCCGCTGGGAGCGGTTCGAGCGCATTCGTTGGCGGAACGACGTCACCCGGTGCAAACATTCGGGTGAGTTCCGCCTCAATGTCTTTCGAGAGCTTGGGATAAAATGCGCCGGGCAGCATCGCCGGGCGCAATTTCGGGAAAATCGGTTCGCGCGGCATACTTTCCATCGCAAAATTCATCGAGGTCGATTGCGTTTCAAAACTGTAAATGCAGTTCTGTTCCTTCGTGTCACTGTCGATGTCGAGTTTTTCAAGCAACGTGTCGAGGAGCTGTTCGGGCGATTTCGTCACGTCGTAGGCAATCGCCCAGCGGTCGGCAACACTCAACATGAGACTGCGACGCTTCGTGTCAAGACCGTGCAAGTCATACGAATCGAGACTCCCATGAATCGCGACGTCCCACTGCACGAACAGATCAAAGCGCGTTGACAGCAGGTCCATCGTTTCCGGGCCGATGCGCCGGATTTGTTCGGCGAGTACGGCGGCAAACTCGGTCAGTGTGCTTTGTAACGGGATGTCGGCCTTGACACCGTTTCGCGTACAGGTCAGCGGAGCCGAATCGGGCAAGGTGATCGTCAGCGCGACTCCCGCCATGCTACCGTCGTAAAACTGCGGGTGGTAGTAATTGGGCGTCCTGCCGTCCAGGTTGTGGAAAAAATTATCCCGTGCCGCATCGCAAAGCCCGGCAACGTCCCTTTGTCGCGGCCCCGGAGCGGTCGGGGAAAACGACGGTTTGAGCCGTTCCTGCAACAGCGGTGCAAGCGTACCGGAAATCGCCATGCCCTCGAACACGGAAAGTTCCGAACGGTCGTTGAACCAGGCGTCTTTCGGCAACCCGGCTTTTTGGCAAACCGCTTCGAGAAACTCCAGTGCGTTCATCCGATGTTCCGTTGCGACGCCGGGCAACAACAGACCTCGCTTGACGCCCTGCGAGATTTGCAGACCGTGCCGGCCGATTTCGATGGCGTTGAGGCGGTTGCGGCCTTGCTCTTCCAGTTTGCGCATCCCCCACAGAAGCCAGACTTCCATTTCGAGTCCCGCCAGTTCCATCGGCGAAATCGGCGGAAATCGCGGGTCTTCGGTGGCCGAGCGTGCGGCGGCGGTTTCAACGGCCGCACCGAGCGGCATCAACTCATGCGCCAAGCAACCCATGCAGGAACGTAACTGACCGTGCCGTTTCAGAGAAACGAATGCCCCCAACACTTTTTTTTGCGCAAGCTCGTTGCCAAGAAATTCCGCTGAATATTCCGCCTTGCGTTTCGCAACCGAAGCAATCACCTGCTTGCCGGCCAATTGATAGATCGCCTGCTCCTGCGATTGAGTCAGATTGAGAATATTCGGCGTCACCATGATTGCACCCTTCGATCGGTCCGGTTTTGATTACGGCGGTTACGGCGTGACCGTCGCATCAACATCCTTTATACCTGTTTGCACCAGGAAAACAACCCCGCGATGAGTGCAAAGTGCAAAGAGCAGAGAGCAAAGTACAATCAGAGCCGCGACGGTTACGGAGCGGTCGAACGGATTGAAACTCTGTTCCGCTTCGACCGCTTGATGACTCTCGCGGCTCTGATTTGAAACATTCCCTATTCTGCACTCTGCATTTCTGGCCACTCGTCCCTGGTCACTAGCCCCTTGTTTCCCGTACCAGCATTTTTTTGCTGAATTGTTGACAGATTGTAACGCGCAGAATGATGATGAATTGCCCCGAACGGGGCAATTTGGCTGATGACACTCCTGCAAAACCTCACTCCGCAAACACGTAGTTCTGCCGGCCGATCGGAGCGGCGTCACCGTCGATGTAAAACGAGTCGGCATTGCCGTCAACGGGACAGTTGTCAGCCCATTTGAATTGCAAGTTGACCGGCGAATCACCCAGTCCGAGCATTTTGCGCTGTACGGCGAATTGCATTTGGTTGCCCTCGACTCTGCAAACGGCGGTTGCGGCTTTGCGCCAGTTCCAGCCGCCGGTCGATTGTTCCACCACCACCTGACCGCTTGCATCACTGGCCGCACGATTGATCGCGAAATGATATCCTTCCCAATTTGGCGAGTTGGAATCGCCTGATAATTGCGGAAAACTCAAATACAGCGTCATCGCGTTTTCCGCCGTCGAATCCTTGATCGCGTCAACGGTTTTCACGTAAAAATAAACGTTTTCCGTGTCATAAGCGATTTTCATCAGGTCAAAATCGTTCCGTCCGGTCGTGTTCGTGTAAACCAATTCGCCGTAACCTTGCACGTTGCGATCAACAATGTCATTGGTGTAATCGTGGTATTGCGTCCTGACCGAATCCCACTGCGAAAACGGCCCGGCAATGTCAATCGTCTTTTTCGCGTCCGCCCCAGGCTTTTGCAGCGGCGGAACGCCCTTGAATTTGCGGATGCCGTTGATCATGAGCATATAGTAATTGTCGCCGAAGCCGCCCTGCATCGGTTCAAGGTCGCGGCTGTTGTTCATGTCGCAAAGGTCAACGAACCCGACCGGCTCGTTCGGAATGTTGAAGTTGAACCGCATCGCAATCCATTCGTTCCAGCCGGTGAGAAACACCATTTTCGGGTCTTGCGCAATCGCGTGTTCGAACTCTTCGGCGAAATTGTAACCGTAAAGCGGTGCGTCCGGTGCCGGATCGTTTTTCCCGTTGTGCCAACTGCGTGTCCGGTTGCTCTGGTCGCCGTAAAACGCGCTCGAACTGAAGCGGATTGTCCCGTTGTGCTGGGCCACGGAAACACTGACGACCTCGTTTTCGCCCCGGGCATTTTTGAAGACATGCTGCGGACGCTCGAACGCGATCCAGGGGAAACCGTCATCGTGAAATTTCCCCTCGTTGGGCCACTGCGATTTTTTGATGCGGAAGAAATTTTTGACCTCGTCGCTTGCCTCCTCCGGGTGACCGATGATCAGCGGCTTGCCCTCCCAGTAAAACCAGAGGTCGGGATACAGCCTGGTCTTGTAAAAGTCATCATAGATTCGCTGCATCGTCTGGCCGGAATGCGAATTGGTGTAATGCACGAGTTTGGGGACGTTCCAGCCTTTCTTTTGGTACTCGTCAAGAATTTCGCACAGGAGTTTTACCGGCGTCGGGTAATGCGCGGCGTTGGTCGCGTCAAACACGAGAAAATCGACGCCCGCGTCGGTCAGCATTTGCACGTGTTTTCGCATGACCCAGGCGTCTTCGGAGGTGTAATAGCCGAACATCGGTTCGCCCCAATGATGAAACAACTGCATCGGCCCCCAGGCGGGATGATCGGGGTCATTCACAGCCTCCGGGTGTTCGGCCACGATTTTCGACACGTCGTAAGGCCCGGTCTTGCCGTGCTGGGCAAGCCACAAAAAGTAAAACAGGCCGACATAACGGTCCTGACGGGGGTATTGGGCGGTTGCTTCCGCATCGCCGGGCATCACCAGTGCCCGGTCGAGCCGGTCCATTCCGGCATAAGCCCCGTTCGCTACGGGCAAAGGCAAGGGCGTTGCTGATTCCTGCGCCGGAGCAAATTGGCAACTCAGGTACAACAAGCATGTCATGGTGAGAAAACGTTTCATGGGAGTTCCTTTTGTCATGGGGATTATGAGAAAGATCATCGGACAGGATTGACAAGTTCTTTTTTATGGGTGTAACCTTGGATTTACGTAAACTTGGCAAGTGGGGAGAGAATTGGTCTTGCAAAAAGATTCCATTTCTGGGATTGTAACAGTTTGAAACATAACAAATTTACAACCCACAAAAAGGAATCAGCGCCATGAAGGCGGACGCCATTATCGAACAGGAAACGCAGAAAGTCAAGCTCCTTTTGGATTGGAAAGCTGGAAAGATCGGAAAAAAATTTGACCGCCGACGATGCCGAAAACGTGGTGAAATCCATTGCGATCTGGAAAGTGCGGTTAATATTTCGGGCGATTGAAAATTTCGCTGAGGAGGACCGCCTGTTGCATGGATTGCGGCGTGGTCATCATGGCCATAATCCCCAGTGCGACCGGGTTGGGTTGCTCCGACAAGGATTTGACCGTTGAGTGCAAGTCCCCGGCCAACCCCGGCGATTCGTTTCCAAAATGGTCTCTTGCGCCGTCAACCGGCGTATCGAACATCGATTCGCGTTTCAGCGGCGGACGTGAAACCGATTCCGCCGTCACGAGCGGGTCCGGGGTTTCGCCATTTCCGCCGCGCTGTTGTCCGGTTTGCCGGGATTTCATTTTCGGCGCGACATGGCCTGCGGTGTCCTGTTGTTGCTGCCGCGCGGCCATCATTTTCCTTTGACGCTCTGCGGCCTCCTGTTTGTTTTTTTCCTCGGCCTGCTTCGCGAAATTGGAAAGAGCCCAGAACACGCCGTAAACCAACCCGGCGATAATCAATCCGATCAGTTCCCCCACAATACACCTTCACTTTCTTTCGGAGTGATGAGTTGCCCCATAGTCGGGCGTCGTCAACCGATGATCATATTATCTTCCACTTATCCTCCACTGTCAATCGCGTCTCTGGTTTATTCCGGCTCGTAGTCCGCAAAATCGCCGTGAATGACGATTTCACCGTAATCGACCGTTTCGCCGGGTTGCGCCGGCGTCAGGGTTTTTGTGATGGCCGGAGAAGTGCGGCGCGACGGTTCAAAATGAAAATGCAGCCCGTAGGTTCCGCCGATGAACAGGTGTTGCAATTCGGCGTAACCCTCGTTATCGGTTTCAGCAAAGAGCGGCATTCCGCCGATGATACCGTTTTCCCGCTCCATTTGCGTGGAATAGCGGATTTTGATTCCGGCAATCGGTTTACCCGTCGCCTGGCTGATGAAACGCACCTTGCCAATTTCCGGCGGTTGCAGCGTCAACGTGTGATGCTCAAGCCGCTCGTCGCCGGTGATGGTTTTGACCAATCCCAGCGATTTGTCTTCCGTATAAATCAACAGCATATTGCCGAACGGCGTCAGCGGCAAACTGAAATTCCCGTCAGCGTCGGTTTCCTTTTGACCTTGATTCGACGATGCGGATGATTCCTCAACAAAGGTGTTGTACCACAGTTTGGCCTTCACCGCCGGTGTGCCGTCGGGGAGCAACACCGTTGCCGTTGTTTCGGCGGGAAGCACGAAATCGAGAACACATTCCTCATCGTCCGGCCGAATCGTGATGTCACGCCGGCGGTCATCGCCGAACAGGCTGAATTGCGACACGACATACTCGCCGGGCGTCAGCAAAATGACGTATTCGCCGTTTTCATCGGACTCACTGCCGAAAGTGAGATTGAGCGTTCCGCCTCCGTCACCGTACCAGATTGTATTCCGGCCAAACGGGTAAGCGGTCGCTGTGACGTTTTTCCCGGCCGCCGGTTCGCCGTTTTCAAAAGTCAGCCGTCCGCGCAGGGGAACGCCGTCTTGCAGAGCAATGCCGCGTTCGAGAACATCCGGCGCACTCTTCCCGACATACACCGACATCACCGGCGAGGCAAATCCGAGCGAGCGATTCACGTCATTCACCCGTCCCTGGTGCGGCAGGACGAGTGCGGCAAAAAACCCGTCTTCCGGGACTTTTGTGCTGTAATAACCATCACTGTCCGTTTCGTTGACACTCATGACACCTCCTGTTTGTGAGCATTGACTGGTGTACAGGAGCAAATTCCCGCCCGGTGTGCCATCGGGGTAGGTGACACGTCCGCGCACTTCAACGATGCGCGACGGTGCGGCGTTGGTTTGGCCGCTGTCCGGCGGTTCATATTTCGGTCTGTAATCGCTGAAATCGCCCTGTGCAGAAATATGCAGACTGATTGAGCTGTCGGTTTTCGGGACGTTCAACTCCGTGCCCAGCAGGGGCATGTATTGAAGATACGCATCCCCTGGCGGCAATGACGGCAGGGAAAAACGCGCGAAACCACGGTTATCCGTTTTGAACTTGTTGACGAATGCGGGATGACTGTACTTAAAGGATCCCAAAGTCGCTATCTCGATTTGGCACTGCAATTCCATGTTCGCCACGGGATGCAGGGGCGTGTCGCTTGTATTGACAAGCAGGGAAATGCGCGTCGCGTGTTCCAGCGGCACATCCAACGTTTTGCCGGCGTCATCGGGCGAGAGGGGTTTGACAATGCAGAAGCGTTCATCCTCCGACATCGCAAAAATGTAGTTGGCCTCGTCCCACAGATACACTGTGAGCATCCCGTCGGCGTCGGTTTGCACGTCAACAACATTGGGGCGTGGCTGCGGCGACGGGAACGTGCTGCCGACATGCAACAGCTTGACGCGGTGATTCGCCAACGGGTCGCCGTTGACCTGCAACAGCCGCACCGTGACCGGCTTGGGAATCGTGAAGTCGAAAACATCGTGCCCGCCCTCGGCTACGGTGATCGTTTTCGGAGTCTCGAACGCAAGATGGGAATCACTGCTCACGCTCAATTCATACTCGCCCGGCGAAAGGTAAAACGTCGTTTCACCGTTCTGCGGAGTCACCGAGTCCTGCGCGTTGCAATTGTTATCGATATTGCTGTCGTTGTACGTGTTGACCGGCGGCGGGAACGAGCGTTTCCAGGCAACTCGCACCCCTTCGGCGGGCGTGCCGTCGTCATGCCTGACCCGCAGGGTAACCGGCACGCCCTTGCGGAGCGTGAGGTTCAACGGCGGATTGGAATGATACGATGGCGTCATGCAGACCATGTCCGAAACGAGATGACCGTCCACCGGATTTTTGGTCACCCCGACAACGAGGATGCAGCCGGGGATGGCCTCGAACTCAAACTTGCCTCCACCGTCCGTTTTGCAGGGATAACCGCCCGGAATTGACGTGGCACAACCTGCACCGTAGAAAAATGTCCCCTGATTGCTGTCCCGAAAGATGTTGAAATCGTGAATGTCAACGATGACATCCGCCGCCGGATGGCCGTTCGGGAACTTCACCATGCCGGTGATTGTCACCTTGTCCGCGTCCTGCCGGATGGCGGTGAGATTCATGATCTCTTCCTGCGTCAATTCCTTTTTCCTGTCCCGTGCGGTGTATTCGCCCCTGGCCATTTGCGGACGGTTTCCCTCGAAACGAATCAGCTCGGCGAAATGCTCCGCCGCTTGCAGAAACCCCTGCTTCGTTGCCGCTTCGATGAGAATGCCGTCCGTAACGGTTATCCGATACCAGGACTTGCCCGAAAAAAGCGGCCTGCTTGCGGTGCAAACGCGGATTTGATCGGTGACAGGAGCGTTTTTCGTGTTTTTGATGTTCAGATTTTTGATGTTCAGAAACGAGCCGCCGCGACTCCATTTTCTGCCTGTCACGCGACTCATCGTATAGACCACTTGGTCACATCCATCAAGGACTGTACTGTTTTTTTCAGCCCGCACCACCCGTTCAGGGAACGCGTCAAGGTTGAGAAACCCGATGGGCCGGTCTTTCCAGAACGAAGAGATTGCTGCGAACAGCGGAACGACGATCAAGCCCGTGACGCCCATTGTCGCGGCGACGATCCAGGCTTTGGATTTTTTGTGATGCCCGTTTTTTGTCATTATGGCCTCCGAGAGTTGTCGTGGCTGGTGGCGAGTGGCTAGTGGCAGTCGTTTGGAGTTAAAAGTCAATCGTCGTTGTCATGTTTTTTGAGGAGTTTTGCGGTGGAGGCGTGGTGTTGGCGTTTTGTTGACTTTTGTGGCGTCGAGGGTGGCGGTGGAT
>WRMR01000199.1 GCA_009776995.1 Planctomycetaceae bacterium
AGTAGTTAGAAGTGAGGAGTTAGTGGCGAGTGGCCACTGACCACTAGCCACTACTCGCCACTAACCACTCGCCCCTAGCCACTAGCCACTCGCCACTAGCCACTCGCCCCCATGCAGACAACACAAAAAGCCAGGAAAACTTACATCGAAAGCGAAGTGACCACCGCGACGCCGCAGAAGATTCAGCTTCTGCTGATCGAAGCGGCGATCAAAAATATTCACCGCGTCAAACACTTTTGGGAAACCAGCGACCGGGAAGACGCGTTCCATGCCCTGACGCGGGTGCAGGACATCGTGACGGAAATTCTGTGCAGTCTCGACATGAAGAACTCGCCGGAGATCGCACAGTCCCTGGCGGCGATTTACGTGTTCATCTTCCGAAAGATCGTGGCCGTGCGCGGCCCGGAAGACATGGCCTCGCTGGACGACGCCCTCAAGGTTCTCATGGCCGAGCGGCAGTCCTGGAAGGAAATCTGCGAAAAATTCGGCACGAAAGCCGAGGCCGCCAAACAGTCGGCAACCTTTGATTCCAAAACGCAAAACGTTCCCGCCGTCAGGGAAATCAAGCCGAAAGCCCCGCACACCCCTACCGGAAAGACTGTTTCCCCGACCGAGGCAGGAACAAAACGATCGTGGGACGTGTAAGGTGGGAATCAGGTGTTGGCAATCAACAAGCTGTTCAAATGAAAACCCGGCGCAACCAACCGTGATTGCAGACAGGATTCCATTCTTTTGTCGCACCCTGAATTACTTTGCGACTTCGGTGGTGCGGGTTTCCCGGATGACGGTCACTTTGATCTCACCGGGGAATTGCAGGCGTTCACTCAGTGCCTTGACAATGTTCCGGCAAATTCGCGCCGCCGATTCGTCCGTCGTTTGCGTCGAGGAAACCAGCACGCGCATTTCGCGGCCGGCCTGCACGGCGTAAGACTGCTCGACGCCGTCAAATTCCCGCGCGATCGCTTCAAGGTCTTCCATCCGTTTGATGTAATGCTCCAGCGTTTCACGACGCGCCCCCGGCCGTGAGGCACTGCACGCATCCGCCGCCGAAACGATGACGGTATAGGGGTTTTCGATTTTCGGGTCCTCATGGTGACCAAGTGCCGCCTGCCACACTTCAGGAGGTTCGCCGTACCGTTTGAGCAAGTCGGCTCCAATTTTCGGATGCCCGCCTTCCATTTCGTGATCGACCGCCTTGCCGATGTCATGCAACAGGCCGCAACGCCGGGCAAGCTGCTGATTCAGTCCCAGTTCGGCGGCAATCATCCCGGAAAGAAACGCCACCTCGACCGAATGCCGCAGCACATTCTGGCTGTAACTGGTGCGGTAATGCAATCGTCCCAGGTAATTGATAACGCGATCGTTCATGCCGTGAATGTCAACCTCGTTACAGGCTTCGATTCCGGTTTTTTGAATGAATGACTGAAGTTCCTGATTGGTTTCCCGGACAATTTCCTCAATGCGCGACGGGTGAATGCGACCATCGGCGATGAGCCGGGTCAGAGCAATACGTGCCACTTCGCGACGAATGGCATCAAACGCGCTGACGATCACCACGCCCGGCGTGTCGTCGATGATGACGTCAACACCGGTCGCCTTTTCAAAGGCACGGATATTCCGGCCTTCGCGGCCGATGACGCGGCCTTTCATGTCATCGTTGGGAATATCCACCGTGCTGGTTGTCGATTCGGCCGTGTGCGCGGCGGCATAACGGTGAATTGAAAGCAAGACCTTTTCCCGGGCGATTTGCTCACAACGTTCCTGGGCCATTTTGTCATACCGCAAAACCAGTGCCCCGGTTTCGTCCTGTAATTCCTTTTCGAGTGCCCGAAGGAGTCGATCCCGTGCCTGGTCGCGGGAAAGGCCGGAAATTTCATGCAGCTTGACGCGTTCCATGTCGATCAGTTTTTTCAACTCCTCGACGCGCCGGTTGCGTTCCTCGATTTTTTCCGTCAAACGGCGTTGAGATGACTCAACCAGTTTTTCCTGCTTCCGCAAGTCGTCGGCCTGCTTTTCGACGGCGTCCTGGCGTTTGTCGAGACTGCGGCCCCGTTCGTACAATTCCTGGCGGACCTGGCGAAACTCTTTTTCCGCCGTATTTTTGAGACGAATCGCCTCTTCCTTCATTTCGATTTCCGCTTCACGACGCTTGGTGTCGGCATCCAGTTCGGCGCGTTCCAAAATGTCTTTCGCGATGGATTCGGCGTCTTGCTTCCTGACGCGGCGATAGTGTGAGACGACCAGGAACGTGACCGGCACACCGATCATCGTCCCCAAAACAAAGACGGCAAAATATTCCAGTAACATACTGCTTCCCAGGTATTGGGCAAACAGGATGCCGGGATTGGTTAGGAATGAATACACACGCGGACCCTCATATCAGGTCGTCTTGTCGTGTCCGTGTTTTCCGGTTTGGCGTCGGCACACAAATTTTGCGGCGGGACGACATGAGAACGCGAAAGAAGTCACGCAAACTGGAGACCGATGAACCGGTTGGAAAAGAGACGTTTTCGGCACGCGCATACGCTCCCCCTGATGAAAAAGAATGTGTTGCATCGACGTGACGAAACAATTTTTCCAACAAACGACAGGGTGCGGTTGCCGCAAAGACCTTCGGAACAATGGAAAATCGCAAAACACGAAATCCGGGCCGGTCCGCTGATTGAAACAACGCCTGACCGAAAATCGCGGTGACGAAAAAGTAAACAGGAAAACGATTTCCCTGGAATCCGGAATATTCAGAAGGCTGACCATCGCAAAAACAGGCCGGGACATGGACCGTTATACCACGTTTGACGTCCAGGACAACCTGGCAGACGTTCCTCGCACGTTTCATGACACGGCATAAAACGCTTCTCAACATCATCAGGACGACTGGAACAACAGGGAACATCGTCGTTCAACTCCAACAGCGATGGTTCAACTTCAATTCAGCAAATCAGTAAGTATGCGTCATTCTTTCGGTTATCACTGCAACAAAAACTATCGACAAAACAATCTGGTTGTTAAGTTTAGGTGAAATATCAATAAATTGCAGGATTTGAACCCAACAAATGGACATAACATTCTAGCCGATTTTTTGCTCCAGTGCAACATTTGTATCCCCGGATTTGAAAGTTCATTGGATATTTTGTGATTGTCGAAAATGAAATCAGTGCAAAATCCACAATACGTATTGTCATTATCACTACAAAATGACAGGCTTTGACTGATCGCTACAAATCGTTGTTTCCAAAATGGCCATTGGTTATTTGGAAACGATTGCCGATGTATCAAAAAATCAACATTTTATCTTATAAAAAAACAAAAATCAAATGTTTTGATCACTTTTCGAAGCGACAGCAGGAAAATTGAATAAAAGACGGTGTTTACATAACTTGTCATGTCTTTTTATTGTATATATTAATCAACATCCTGATATTCCTGTTAATCCTGTCGAAAAAAATGAACTTGTAAATCCAGGCGGACTCTTACGTTTTAGAAACGAAATTCAATTATATAGAAGGTGTATTACGTTATGGCAAAAAATGCGATCAAAGGAACCATCCTTCTGGTCGATGACGACCGTCTTGTCCTCAATTCGATGGCCGATTGGCTCCGCAGTTGTCAATACGACGTTGACACCGCCTGCACATTGGCTGAAGCCAGAAGTCGATTGACAAGCAAGACTTATGATATTGCCTTGGTCGATATCCAGTTGGGGGACGAGTGTGACGGTTTTGCCCTGTTGCGGGAAATCAACGACTTGGGCAGTCTGACTTCGGTCATCTTGATTACAGGGTACGGAACGGTTGAGTCGGCCATCACCGCCATTCGGGCAGGGGCGTTCGATTTTTTAACCAAACCGCTTATCGACGCCGAATTGGAAATGGCCATCGAACGGGCTTTGCGACAGCGCAGGGTGATTACTGAGAACACAAATCTCAAGCAACAGCTCGAGGGTAAATTCGGTCTCGAAAATATTGTTGGTCGTGATCATCGAATGCAGAGAATTTACGACATTATTGAAAGCGTGGCCGATACGCGGGCAACGATTTTGATTACCGGCGAGAGCGGAACCGGAAAATCGATGATCGCGCGGGCAATCCACCAGCGCAGTGCCAGAAAAAACAAACCGTTTATCGAGGTTGCCAGCGGGGCGTTGCCGGAGAGTCTGCTCGAAAGTGAACTGTTTGGACACGTTGCCGGAGCGTTTACCGGGGCAGTGGGAAACAAGAACGGCAAATTCAAAGCTGCCGATGAGGGGACAATCTTTCTCGATGAAATTTGCACGGCAAGCCAGGGCTTGCAAGTCAAGCTGCTTCGTGTCCTCCAGGAACTGGCGTTCGAGATGGTCGGTGGTTCGCAGACGATTCATGTTGACACCCGGGTGATTCTCGCGACGAACGAAAATCTCGAAAAAGCTGTTGCTGAAGGGAGGTTCCGGCAGGATTTATACTACCGGATCAACGTGATTAATATTGAACTGCCGCCATTACGGGATCGGATTTCCGACATTCCGCTTCTCGCCCGGCATTTTCTTGAAAACATGTGCCGAAATTCCAACAAGAGCGTGAAAGGCATTGATTCCCAGGCACTGACGGCACTGCAAAATTATGTTTGGCCGGGAAATGTCCGGCAACTGCAAAACGTCATTGAACGGGCAGTTCTGCTCGGAAAACACGATATGATTATGCCGGAAGACCTGCCGAGTGATATTTCCGGCGGAATGCCGATCCTCGACCTGACCGACTTGGCCAACAAGCGGCTCAAGGAAGCCCTGACCGACCCTGAACGCCAGATTATCCTTGAAGTGCTGGAGTTACACAATTGGAATCGTAACGCCACGGCGGAAGCACTCGGGATCAATCGAACAACCTTGTACAAGAAGATGAAAAAACTCGGATTAGATGAGCAAAAAACGCTCAAATGAGCTTGATTGTTCGCTGTTGTTATTTTCACAACGAAGGTGTTTAGCCCCGGTTCCAAGAACCGGGGTTAAAATTCTTCGTGGCGAGAAAACTATGAAACATCGCGAGATTCGCGGATGGCCAGGTAACTGTCGTAGCGTCGCAGGTCGATGCGTCCGTCGGCAACCCCGTCCTTGACGGCACAGAAATTTTCGTGCGTGTGTGTGCAGTCCGGGTAATGGCACAGGTTTTCAAACGGGTGCAAATCGCGGAAAAAACCGGTGACCTCTTCCGGGATCATGTCCCAGAGCATAAACTGCCGGATGCCGGGCGTGTCCACCACGTAACCGCCGAAAGACAGTTTGATCAGCTCCGCTGTTGTGGTCGTGTGACGGCCTTTTTCATTATCTTCACTGATCCCCGCGATCCGCAGTTCGAGTCCCGGTTCAACGGCGTTCAGCAGCGAGGACTTGCCGACGCCGCTTTGCCCGACCACGACGCTTTCACGGCCCGCCAGTTGTTTTTTGAGCCGGTCGATGCCAAATCCCTGCGTTTGAGGAAAACCCGCGCAACCGGTCAAAACCACCTTGTACCCCATTTGGCTATAGACGCCGATGAGCGGCTGCAAATCGGCAATGTCGATCAGGTCGATTTTATTGATGCAGATAATCGGGCAAATCCCGGCGCGTTCGGCGGTCACGAGAATCCGGTCGATCAGGTTGGGTTTGAGTCTCGGCTCGGCGGCACTGACGACGATGATGACCTGATCAACGTTCGTCACAATGATATGTTTGCGATTGCGGCTTGCCCGGGCAAGCGTTCCGCGTCGCGGTTCGACCCGTTCGATAATCCCTTCCCGTCGTGAGGAGTCGTGGTTTTCCGGCTCGCGAAACGATACGCGGTCGCCTGCAACGACGACCTGCCGTTGGTCAGTGGCGAGGGTTTTGAGAATACGCCGCGTCACACAGGTGTAAATTTCACCGTTTTCCGCTTCGACCTCACTGTTCATCCCGAACACACGCAACACGCGACCGGTACGGCACTTGGAAACGTCAATGTCGGGTAGCACGTCGAAACCCTGACTGTCGATGTCTTCGACATCCTGCATTTCACCAATCACGGTTCGACGCCGGGTCGTTTCGCCCTTGCCGGAAACGCGTTCCTCCTGCTCGGGCGCGACATCCTCAAAGCCGTGCCGGTCGAACTCCCGGGTCCAATCGGTCACCCTGGCTCTCTCCGCACGGTTCTTGCGAAACTGTACCCGCACCTTCTTTGACTGTTTGTTCTGCCTGGACATGGGAACGAAACGTTTTCTCCAGTTCGACCGCGATCTTACCTTGTGTCGGCGACTTTTATTTTTGCGTCGCGAGTACGTTCAAGGCCGTGTCCACGATGTTTTCGGCGGTGAAGCCGAATTGCCGGAACAGTTGTTCCGCCGGGCCCGATGCGCCAAAACCTTTCATGCCGATCACGGCACCGCGACTGCCAACGTACTTGTGCCAGCCCTGTCCGCAGGCCATTTCGACGGCAATTCGGGCGGTCACGTCCGGCGGTAACACCGCGTTTTTGTACTCATCCGGCTGCATTTCGAACAGCTCCCAACTCGGCATACTGACCGTGCGGCATCGGATACCCTGAGCCATGAGGCGATTATGCGCTTCGAGGCACAGCGGTACTTCGCTGCCCGTCCCGATGAGAATCAGTTCCGGCTTGACTGTGTTACCGTGGTCGTCGAAAGCGTCGAACAGCACGTAAGCACCCTTCTCAACGCCGCTCGTGCCGGCATACAACGTGCGGTCGAGCGTCGGCAGATTTTGTCGCGTGAGAACGATGGCCGACGGGGCGGTTGTTATTTGGATCGCGGCCTTGTACGCCGCCGCGACTTCGTTGGCGTCTGCCGGATGGAAAACGATGAGATTGGGAATCGCACGGAGTGAGGCGAGATGTTCAACCGGCTGGTGCGTCGGGCCGTCTTCGCCAACGCCGATCGAATCGTGAGTGAAAATATAGAGTACGGGCACGCCCATCAACGCACTGAGCCGAACCGCCGGGCGGAGATAATCAGCGAATACAAAAAAGGTCGCACAAAACCCGCGCAGGCCGGACAGCGTCATGCCGTTGGCCACGGCGGCCATGGCGTGTTCGCGAATGCCGAAATGAAAATTCCGTCCGCAGGGATTGTCGGCACTAAAATCACCCACCCCGACGAATTTCAGTTCCGTGTTGTTCGATGGTGCCAAGTCGGCGGAACCGCCCAGCAGCCAGGGAAACCGTTCGGCAATCCGGTTGAGTACCACGCCGGACGAAACCCGCGTTGCCATGCCTTTTGAATCAGCCGGGAAGGTTTCGATTCCCGCGTCCCAGCCTTCCGGCAACTTATCCTTGCAAATGCAGAGCAACTCGGCGGCAAGTTCGGGATAGTCACTCTTGTAACTTTCAAACATTGCCCGCCAGTCGGCAAAGGCTTTTGCACCCTTCGCAATGACGCCGTTGGCGAAGGTCTCATAAACTTCGTCGGCAACCTCGAAATGTTTGTCCGGGTTCATGCCAAGTGCGATTTTCGTTTCGCGGATTTCTTCTGCACCAAGCGGTGCGCCATGCGCCTTGTGCGAACCGGCCATTTTCGGGGACCCAAACGCAATGATGCTCCTGGCAACGATCAACGTCGGTCGATCCACGGTTGCCTCAAAGGTCTTGAGTGCCTTCCGCAACGCCGGCAGATCGTTGATGTCATCGACATGCAATACCTGCCAGCCGTAAGCCTCAAAGCGTTTCGGCACGTTTTCGGTAAACGCCAGCGAGGTGTCGCCTTCAATCGTGATTCTGTTGTCGTCGTAAATCCAGCACAGATTCGACAGCTTCCAATGCCCGGCCAGCGATGCCGCCTCGGACGCGATGCCTTCCATCATGTCGCCATCGCCGCACACGGCATAAACATTATTGCGAAACAACAGGTAATCCGGCTTGTTATATCGTCCGGCGAACCACTTGGCGGCAACGGCCATACCAACGCTCGTTGCCAGCCCCTGACCGAGCGGCCCGGTCGTTACCTCGACGCCGCTGACGTGTCCGTATTCCGGGTGTCCCGCACAGGGACTGCCAAGTTGTCGGAAGTTTTTCATGTCATCAAGCGTTACTGCCGGTTGATCGGTCATTTCGCAATCGTCACCGATTCTTTTCACGCCCGCAAGATGCAACAGCGAATAAATCAACATCGAAGCGTGTCCCGCAGAGAGCACGAATCGGTCGCGTCCCAGCCATTTCGGATGTCCCGGATCGTAACGCATTTGTTCGTTGAAGAGCAAATACCCGACCGGGGCCAATGCCATTGGCGTTCCCGGATGGCCGCTGTTGGCTGCCTGTACGCCGTCCATCGACAGGGCGCGAATCGTGTCTATTGCCAGTTTTTCCTGTTCCGTCATTGTTCGTGTCATATTGATAATCCTGTTGTTAATGTCACATGAAACTGCGGCAGATCACTGGAAGCATGAGGCAGGGCGGTTACGCCGTGACTGCCACAGATGAGTCGAGCGTGATTTTTCATGTTCCGTTCAGCCGTTCGATCTCTTCCGGCGACAGACCGGTTGTTTCTGCGATGAAATCAGCGTCAAGCCCTTTCTTTTTTAAATTTCGGGCGATTTCGATCTTTTCACCGACT
>WRMR01000200.1 GCA_009776995.1 Planctomycetaceae bacterium
ATCAGCCGCGCGGAATGGTTGATTTTTTGCTTTTCTGTGATAGACTGGTTTTCTCTGTTATGTTTTCAGTCAAGTACTCACGAGTCAACGGAATGGCAAACAGAATTGCCGTTGTGTTGGCATTCACTTCAGTAACGACAACAACTTGGGAGAAAGTTATGAACAACAATTCCAATCCGAATCGCCGTCATTTCCTGAAGACCGCGACTGCCACAACGATGGCCGCCGGGCTGATTTTGCCGCAGACGGGGATTGTCATGCCGCAAGGGCAGACCAGTACGGCATCGAAGAGCGTCAAGGGTTCCGAAACCGAGAAAAATCTCTTGAAAGCCTTTGCCGGAGAGTCTCAGGCACGCAACCGCTATATCTTTTTTGCCGACCAGGCCCGCAAGGAAAATCTGGACCAGATTGCGGCGGTGTTTGAGGAAACCGCACACCACGAACAGGAACACGCACGGCGTTTTTTCAGCTTTTTGGAGGGTGGCCCGCTCGAAATCACGGCGACTTATCCCGCCGGGAAAGTCGGCACAACCCTCGAGAACCTGCAAGCCTCCGCCGCAGGGGAGCATGAGGAATGGGCTGAACTCTATCCCGCGTTTGCAAAAACCGCCGGCGACGAAGGTTTCCCGCTCATTTCAAGACTGTTCACCGCAGTCAGTGTTTCCGAACGCTTCCACGAAAACCGTTATCGTGATTTCATCAAAAATGTCGAAGAGGAGATTGTCTTCCAACGCGACGACGATGTCGTCTGGGTTTGCCGGAACTGCGGTTACACGAGCAAAAATGTGATGCCACCACCGACTTGCCCCGCTTGTGCCAAGCCGAAAACGCAATTCCAGATTTTCGTGCCGAACTGGTGAATTCGGAGTGAAACGTTCGCCGCGCCGCCCTGTGACGCATGAAAAAATGAAACGTTAGCCGCGTCGCCCTGCGGCGCGCATGAAAACATGTCAAAAATCACGCGCATTTCGATTTCGATTGAAGAAGACGTCCTTGAGCATTTCGACGAACTGATTCAACGGCAGGGTTTTCCGACCCGTTCCGAGGCGATCAAACATCTCATCCGCTCGGCACTGGTGCAACGGCAGTGGGAGGAAGGTGCCGTGATCGCCGGAGTCATCACGCTCATTTACGACCATCACAAGTCGCAACTCACACAGAGAATTGTCGAAGCCCAGCACGATTTCGGCGACCTGGTGATTTGTTCGCAACATGCGCACCTCGACCACCACAACTGCATGGAAAACATCATTGTGCGCGGCCCGGTCGGGCAGATTCAACAACTGCACCACGCTCTTTCCGCAATCAAGGGCATGAAGCACACCGTCCTTTCGATGACTACAACCGGACACGGGGTGTAAACCGTACCATCAGAGCCGCAATCGTATGATTGCGCAATTGCAATTATTCTTCGCAATTTTACGATTGCGGCTCTGATTTTTGGAATCGTCTCATGACAACGACCGCGACCATCATCAACACGAGCATGATGATGTATTGATAAATCATACGCTCACCAAATTTTGTTGTCAATGATTCAAACAACAACCAGCCGATAACAAACAGCATCCACAGTATGGAGAAAATTCCGAATATCTGACTCGCTTTGAGTCTTGCGTTTTTGACGTGGCGAAACGCAAAGAGTGCCATGGGACCGCCAAACAGCATCGGGAGAACCGCCAGTAGAAACGCTTCCATGCTCACGTTCGTCCCCTGACAACCGAACCCAAGCATCATTGCGAAAATCACGCCGGGGATCGTTGCAACGGCATAATCCCGGAATTGTAGCGGTTTTTCGGGTTCCGGCTTTCGCCACCATCGGTTCTGTGGTTTGAATTTCAGCACCGTATAGGTTTCCTTCGGCGGGAAACGCAACAGCCCGTCTTCGGTTCCCATGACAAGCAGCAGTTGCAGGAAACGCACGATCATGGAAATCAAGCCCACAATGACAATCAGCGTGACAAGCCCGGCAACGATTGCCGCCAAAGGCGAAACGGGAAAGCTGTAAACGACCAGCACCCCACCAACGAACCCCGTAGCAAAAGCAATACATAGCGACACGGCAATCGTCAGAAAACGCATGGCACGTTTGACGCTGCGCAACGAGAACGGTGATTCTTCAAGCGGCACGTCCGGCGCGGCACGTTTCCCCAGGTCTTGCTCAAGCACTCGCCTGATTTTCACCTGATGAAAATAAATGCCACAGGGCAATGCGCAAACAGGTAACATCCAAAAGACGATTCCGAAAGCATCAAACCAGGCAGAAAAAACATTCACGGGAATGATTTTTAACGGAATCAACATGATCATCATGTAGAAAAAATCGAGAAAAGCAAAGATCGATCCGATGAACGTCAGGTGATATTTCAGATAAGCCCGACGGCTGCGAACTGTCGGTAAATCACGGAGCATTGCGTAATTTGCAACCGCAGCAAACGCAATAAGAAACGGGAAAAAGAGTATCCAAAAAACGGTGATCAGAATGTTGAAAATCACGCCCCAAAACGTGGTCGCGCCGGTAGCCGTGCCGACCGTTCCGCCACCACCTGAGATTGTTGCCCCGCCGGTTGCCGCTGCGAACGTTACGGCCACCGCCTGCGTGGTACTCATCGTCGCCACGGGCAATGCGGCCAATACCGTCAGGTAAAACATCCTGTCCGGCTGCATGGACGCAAGTGCCTGTTCCACCCGCCCGGCCACTTCCTCACGAATCCTGGCACGTCCCCGGCTCAGCCGCTGTCGCACATTGGCCTCGCTCAAATCAAGTGCCGTCGCAATTTCGCCGATGCTTTGCGATTGCTGGTAATACAAAACGAGCGGCTCACGATACGATTCGGGCAATTCGCGCAAGACCTCCCACACCATCGCCGCCTGCGACTCGTGGTCGGTTGTTTCGGGTACCGTCGCAAGTTGCTCAACCAACCCGGACTGCGGCAAAGGCGTATTCCGCCGGGCGTTTGTCCGCATCCAGTTCTGCGCGAGATTTCGGGCAATGCCGCACAGCCAGGCCGGAAATTTCGATTCGTCCCGCAATTCCTTCCGTTGCAGCCACGCGGTGACAAAGGTTTCCTGAGTCAGGTCTTCGCTCTGTTGCAGGTTACCAGTGATGCTGTAAACGACCGCATAAACCGTGTTCTGGTACCGCTGAATGAGAGTCCCGAAGGCCTCGCGATCGCCGCGCAAACCTGCCGCCAGTTGTGTTGCCATGCCGCTCATTTCGTTTCGCTTTCAGGAGAGTGCCTTCAAGGCAGAGCGGCCACGCCGTAACTGCCGCCGGGATAATTTTAATCGTTTTCCGCCAATAGTGGCAAAAATTCCCCGGATGTGACACGAAATATGCGAAATTTGGCCGTTTTCCAAGCAAAAGCCGTGAGAGTTATCGAGCGGAATGACCGCTCCGTGACCGTCGCGGCTCTGAGATTTACCGAACAACTGATTTTGGCGTGAATCCTTAACAGTATTTTCCGGCAATAGCCTTACTTTGAATCCTCTTCCGGTATCATCTCGCTCAATATCCTTTGGAAATGTTTGTTGACCTGACTGTCACGGCTCAAATCCCAAAGGCTGGTTTCCAGTTCACAGAGAGCCAATGATGTGGGAATCCAGGCTTGCGTCCAACCGGTTTCAATGCTCCATGCCCCCCAGCCGGCGTCGGCGTTTGCACCCCAGTATTCCCATTTTTCGTAGTCGAACGCACGGAACCAGCCTCCATCCAGTTCGGGATGCGCTTTGCTTTTAACCTGGACACGAATGAGAAAATCCGCCAATCGGTCACGCATTTGCCGATACTGTGGATCACCGGTTGCGGCATACGCCTCGTTGAGTCCGAACAACGCGAAGTTGGTCGAGTAGAGCTGGTCGGTCACGGGATCACCGTCCTTGGCCGCCAAGCCGGACTCCGAATGCCCGTATTCTGCGTTGGACTGCGGAATCCGAAACTGGAGATGCGGATAATGAATCACCTCTTCGCGAATGGCACCAGTTTCCTCGTCTTGCAGTTCCGCAAGTTTGTCCGCGTAAAACTTGAGCCATTGACGGTGCTCCGGCGTGTCTTCCACCCGAACCAGCCAGGAACAAACCAGGAGCATTCGGGCATAATCAATCGGGGAACAGGCCGTGGCCCAGAACCATCGTTCCGGATAAGCCTCGTTCATCATTTGGATGCCGTTTTTTACTTTTTCCAAAAACGGCTCATAACCGGTCTTGTCATAAAGCCAAAGATAGGCCGACCACATCCAGGCTTCATAGTGCGGCGAAAAATTCGTGCGCGGGTTTTCCCAATAAAAACGCCAGCCCTTTGCCAAAACTTCAGGATTTTCCAGCCGCCAGCCGCGAAATCCGAGAGGGCCGGTCGTTCGGAAATTCCCGAGAATATTGCGAACCAGCACTTCGTCCCATTGGTCGGTTTCAAGAACCGCCGAAGTGCCGATGGTTCCCATGATCGCTTTGACGTCGTTATCCTGATAAAGTGCCTGACGGTTGTCGGGCGACCAGAACAGAAGTCCGCAATTCGCCTTGTCCAAATCGGTGGAAAACATCCCGGAGGTGAAATAAAGCCAATTCAGCACATTCTCCGCCACATCGCGGCTCCAGGCGTTACCATCGAGTTTCCACCGCAGGGCAAAGGCAAGCGAACTCTCCCCGTTGGAATCGCTGCGCAACCATTTTTTGGCTTGCTGGTTCCCAAGATAATCAATCCGGGAATAGGCACCTTCAAGGATTCCGAAACGTCCGTCACCGTATGGCGGCGTCGTGTCCGGCCACTCTCCAACGCCGTCGTGACCGAGACTACTGCCGGTCGCGGGATCAAACCAGAACTTTTGATACTCTTCCCAGCCTTTTTCATTCAGCACCATTCCGGCGCGGCCATGCCAGTCGATCCCGCGTTGAATCGCGAGCAAACGCGCATTTTCGGGAAGCGGCTCATCTTTCGTATAAGTGGGACCGACAAGCGGTTCCCATGCGAGAACCGGAATTGCACGATCCGGTAAAAGTTGTTGGAAAAGATATTGCCAAACAGCCTGGATGGATTCCTGTGTCGCATACCGGCCAGTTACGAACTGGCTCAATTTCGTTGTCGAAACAATGAGGTTTTGATGCGTGAAAAGAATCGGGTATGACGACACATCGTCAATTCCGTAAACCGCCGTGTCATATCCCGCAACGCCGGCAAGCACCATGAGGGGGTGTTCCACTTCGGTTTCCACGAAATGGCAATCATGGATGGCCAAGACGTTCATCGGTTTGAGTTTTTCGCCGAAAATGTCTTCCACGACCACCACCCGCTCCCGAAAGGCCCGGCGCACGGGCTTAAACTCAAACCCCGGAAGCACCCCGGGAAACTCAAGATAGGCTTTGACCTGCTTTTGACTCAATTGCTCAAAAACCTGTGCGGAAAGCGTGGTCGTCGTTGCGGGATAACCGTTGGCAAGGAACAAAACGGCATCGCCGGTTTTCAGTTCCGTCACGGCGTCCTCGGCTTTGTCAAAACGGACGCACGGCACCTCCATGTTTTTGACCACCTGGAAAAGATCATTGTTTTCATCACAGACAAACACCAAATCTCCTGCCGGAAGGTTTGCCGGCAACGCGAACACGATCATGGACAGAAGCAAGCACATTACCATCGGTAACCATGTCGGTTTTTTTGTGTCTTGTATCATCGAAAAGGCTTTCTTTGAAGTGGGTGGTGGTGATTTTGAAGGATTTGCAACTATTCAGCGGAATGCGAATGTGTTGTCTTTGCATCACGTTTTCCACCGAGCGACGCATCTCTGCGGGATGCAAACCAAATACTCCACGGAATAGATTCCACCAATATTTTGCCCCTACGGGACAGAAGCAAAGGTGATTTGACGTAATATCACCGCAAAAGTATCATTAGTTATTTTTCCAAATGGAAATCCGCGACATTCGCGCCGGTTTTGATTTCAAAGGCCAGACCACTGGTGGCTGCCGCCTGATATTTTTGTTTGACCGGCGTCTTAATCAGGTCTTTCGGGTCCATACTACCCGATTTCATGGCATTGGCAAAATACACTTGGTATTCCCCGACAGGAATATCGCCGGAAATTTTGTAAAGTCCGTCTTCGCCAAGTACGGCACTTCCGCCCGTTCCCATCTCCATATTTACGAAGGCTATTTTTCCCAAAGTCAGAGGAGCGTCGCCATGCATGACCTTTCCTGAGACGGTACCCGTGAGAGGCCCGCGTGAACAGCCCGCAAATGAAACCATCAAGGCTGTCACAACAAGAATCCATTGAAATTGCAGTCCGGTTTTCATGTTTTGTCCTTTGGAAGTTGGCATGGGATTGATTGCACACAGATCATGCATTCGCCGGAAAATGTTCATCAAGAACAACAGCAACAACCGGAATGGAGCCGGTACTTCCGGCGGAATGACGGGATACTGAAAAAAACATTCATTCCATGGATCCTGTCATTGCGATGCGCTTCGTTCCGGCTGTATTATGACTCGAATCTTGCCGGCAAATGCCTTACACTCTTTCGTCTCACGGCATTACGGAGAAACAACCTGGCCGTCATCGCGACAACCCAGGGAAAGCAAAACATGGATCGCAAGCGTATCGGAATAAAAGTCAACGCTTCCATCGGCGCGTGCGGCGTTAATGCCTGCGGTATGCGAAGAATTGGCAATGCTTGAAGGAACAATGGTTGGTCCCCAATCGTTCGGATAATTCGAAACGTCGATGTCAGGAACGGACTGGGCGTTGATTGCCCAGGCAAGTGTGATGAGCCCTGTCGGGTACATTACTGCGAGTCCGGGATATGAAGGAAAGGCGGTCGTTGCAGTCTGTATCGTATAACGACTCCCGGTCCACCCTCCCCCATACGAACTGCGAATGTCACGGCCCTGATACTTGCCGGACTGCTCCACGACGATCAACGTATTCGAGGTCCCGTCGGTGGCACTGGCCAGAGTACGGCACTCTTCGGAACAGAGCAAACCTGAATTGGAGACATTCCCTCCAAGATAATAAGGACGGCACTTTTCCGCACGGGAAGGAACCGCAGGGTCGGGATAGGCACCCATGACGCCGACATAATCGTGGGTCATAAAGGCGTAGTCCCTGTCTCTATTATAGAGAGCACCCAAGGGGGTCGAGGCACCTCGCAACAAGGCGTCGTTTCCGCTGGAGGGACAACGGTACATTGTTGGAATCAACTCGTGGTAAATGACATTGAAAGGAACCGGCATTCCCCATTGGCCGGATTCAAAACTGCTTTGATTGTAGAGTGCCTCAGAATAGACGCTGGTGAGTTCCACGTAGGGCAACAAAGAGTGCCGCCAGTTGCTACCTGTAAATTCCGGCTCCCAGAGAGTTCCCGGCATGCCGCCATAAGGAAGGGATTTGGTTGCATCGTGATAATTGTGGAACGCCAATCCCATTTGCTTCAAGTTATTGGAACACTGCATTCTGCGCGCCGCTTCACGAGCTGCCTGAACGGCGGGTAACAAAAGTGCAATCAAAATTCCGATGATTGCGATCACAACCAAAAGTTCAACCAGAGTGAAAGCCTCTAAGTTGCTCTCCCCCCATTTTACCAATCTCTTATTTCTCATCATCATCCCTTTCTCAAAGTAAGTGAGTTATCGAACGATACCTCATGTGAGGTGTATCGTTAAAACCATTTAAAATAGTGTAATTGACATTTTCAGCATGTCAATAATTTTTGCAAAAATCGGGTGAAAATTGTATGAATTGCCATGTCCTTCCCGCGTTGTAGGATTCTGGCATAATGAGGGAAAAGGGAGGTGGGAACAGGGAATCGTGTTTCAATCCCCTCCACCCTCACCCCTGTTCCCTTACCCCTACTCGACAATGCCTGATATTGATTGGCGACTCTTTCTCATTCCGCTCAACATGCTGATCGGCGTCTATCTGGTCGTCGGTTGCGGAGTCTTTTTTCGGAAAATCGGCTGGTTTCCCGCGCCTGCCGAACAGCCGCTCTACAAATTGACGGTTTTTGTACTGATGCCGTGTCTGATTTTTGAGCGAATTTTACCCGCCGAACTGACCGGGGATTATCAAAACCTGGTGATTCCGCCGTTTCTCGGGTTCGCAATGTCGTTCTTCGGCGTCATTCTGGGGTACTCGCTCGGCTTGCTGCCGAAACAATGGACAGGTATGCGTAACGCCAAAGTTTTGGGAACCTTTGCCGCCTGTGTGTGTATTCTGAACTACGGTTTTGTCCCGATTCCGCTTCTGGATGAACTTTTCGCCAAGCTGTGTTTCGCGCCGGACGCCGGCAAGACAAAAGCGGTTCTCATCATTCAAAATCTCGGCGTCGAATTGTCGATCTGGACGGTTGTCATCATTGCCATGTGCGGCCGATTCGACCGACGCTCGCTGCTCCGCGCGGTCAACCCGCCGACCTGTGCCATCGTGATTGCCATCCTGCTCAACCAAACGGGGGCTTACCCCCTGATTCCACCTTTCCTCAAGAACGCGATCAAGCTACTCGGTGACGCGTCGTTGCCGACCAGCATGTTCGTTGTCGGTATTTCCGTTGCGGACGCTTT
>WRMR01000201.1 GCA_009776995.1 Planctomycetaceae bacterium
GGGCAGTGCCACAGCGTCTGTCGTGGCGGGGGCGTCGTTCGGTTACAAGCTGCTTTGGGTGCAACCAGTTGCCATGTTTTTCGGTGTGGTGATGTTTGCCGCACTCGGAAACATCGTTCTCACCACCGGCGAACGTCCCTACAAGGCGTTTATGCGGGAGTTGAGCATCATCCTGGTTTTTCTCTGGGCGTTCGGGACGATTTTCGCGTCCGTCATCTGGCATTTCCCGCAGTACAGCCTGGCCGCCGGTTCGGCGCGAACGCTGGTAGAGGAGTTTACTCCGATGACAATCCAGGAGGATGTCCTGAACAACGACGGGCAACCGCTGATGGACAAAGACGGCAAACCGGTCAAACAATTTACGGTGCAGGGCTATCTTGTCAGTTTCGGCATGGGACTGCTGATTCTCGGTGTCAACTGTCTCGTTGTGTTCGGTTACGGGAGCGGTTCGTGTGGTATTAAAATCTACGAATGGTTCCTGCGGGTGATGATTGCCCTGGTCGTTTTGATGTTCGGCATGGTGTTCATCGTCAATTTCAAAAATATCCAGTGGCTGGAGATGCTCAAAGGATTCACCGGATACTACGGCATTCCTGACAAGGACCCGCAGACGATTGTCATGGTCATGGGGATGCTCGGCGCGGCAGTCGGAATCAACATGACCTTCCTCTATCCCTATTCACTGCTCGCCAAAGGCTGGGGGGAAGAACACAAAACCGCTTCCCGGTGGGACTTGGGGCTGACGATGTTCTTGCCGTTTGTCCTCGTGACCTCGTTGATTATGATCGGCATGACGGTTTCCGGTGTTTACGAAGTCGATGGAGCAAGAACATCCATGACACCGCTCCAGGCGGCGGCCTCGCTGGAAAAGGTTCTCGGCAAGGGACCGGCCCTCCTCGTTTTTTGCAGCGGTCTGATCGGCATGTGTTGCACGGCCATCAGTGCGCACATGGTGGTCTGCGGTTTTACGATGTGTGAAATGCTCGGCCTCGAATACACGAAAACACGTTTTCGGCTCTTTGCGTTGACTCCGGCCATTGGGTTTTTCGGCGTTGTCAGCAATTTGCCGCTGTGGCTGCCCATTGTGGCGTCGGCGATCTGTTTCACCATGTTGCCGATTGCGTACCTGATTTTCCTGATTTTGAACAACAAACGCAGCTACATCGGTGATGCCGTCGGTAAGGGACTGAAACGCGAGTTGTTCAATGTCGTGCTTGTCATGGCACTCGTTTTCGCCTCCATCGGTGCGACCATCCAGATCAAGCAGCGCGTCATCGACAAAGTATTCACGTCACCAAAACCTGCTGTTGCCGCACCGTCAGAACAACCGAAGCCTGAAACATCAACACAACCGGAATCCGAAACATAAGTGAGCAAGCAGGTGAAACCGTCACTTTTTGATGGTCAGAATACGAAACGAGCCTTGCGGTAAAATATTGCAATCGCTCTGTTCCATTGACACGATTTATATTGTATAATTCGGTATTGCTCAACGTTACAATAACCTACACCAATTGGAAAGGGACTTACCTATGAAACGAACGATGCTCTTAACAGTGCTGTTTGCCGCTGTATTGGCAATGGCAAGTACAATGATCATGGCCCAGCAAAGCCAGAGAACCGGGCAAGGTCCAGGAACGGGGCAGAATCAGGATGCATTCAAGCCGAAATTGTACGTCAATTTGCCCGACTGGTGTCACAACCCTGACGGGATGACGCTTTGTGAAGAAACGGGGATGATTTATCTCAATTGCCCCAATTTCAACCTCATGACCGACGGGAAAAAAGAATTTGCGCCGACGCTTTCTTCGATTGACAAAGATGGCAAATTTGAGAAATTGCTGGAATACCCGCCGCTTGAGGAAACCGGGCAATGCGGACCGATGGGGCTGGATTTTGGGCCGGACGGTAACCTTTATGTTTGCGACAACCAGTATTTTCATGACAAAGACCACAAATCACGGATTTTGTGCGTCGAAATGAAAGAGGGAAAGCCGACGGGAAAAATCACGCCGGTCGTCAAAGGTCTCAAACTGGCGAACGCGGTGATGTGGCACGAGAACGAGATGTGGGTCACCGATACGTGTCTGGATTTTCCCGGCGAATTTGGCGTCGGGGGATTGTGGCGTTTCAAGGGTGACGAAATTCTCAAGCAGACACAACCGCTCAAAATGTTGCCCAATGGTCAGGACAAACATTTGGTTGTCAAGGAAAGTGTCAAGAAAATCGGCCGCGAAGAGGCCAGTGGTGCCGACGGCATGACGGTTGACAAGAACGGGGTCATTTATTTCGGAAATTTTGGCGACGGCGTGATGTATGCCGTGACAGTGGATAAAACCAATGATTCGGTCCAATGCACAAAGATTCTCGATGATGAGCGATTCCAGTGTTGTGACGGGATTTTTTATGACGCCGCTTGCGACCTGATTTTCATCAACGATTCCCAGAAAAACGCGATTCATTACATGACGCCGATTCGCGAAGGCGGAACGCGGGTGTTTTGCCGGACACTTTGGGAAAACGACGACACGGACGGCACCGATGGTCTGCTTGACCAGCCCTGTGAGTGCGTGGTGCGGGACGGGAAGATGATCATCGCCAATTTCGACTGGCCGTTCCCCGGTCTGAAAAATACAGCCGTTGACAAACCCTACACCATTTCGGTCATCGATCTGGCACCGTTGTATGAACGTATGCAGCAACGACAACGCCAGCCAAGACAATAGATTCACAGCCGCGACAGTTATGGAGCGGTCAAATAATCAGCAGATTCAGAGCCGCGACAGCCATGGAGCGATCAAATCAGCGGATACGATCCCTACAAGATTGGGGCTGTTCCTGTGTGGCCGTTCAGTAACCTTTGCGGTTTTGATTCGATGGTCACGCTGTGGCCGCCGCAAATTCGTTTATCATTACTGTTTCGCCGGGCGTCTTGAACGCTGGCGCACAAACCTTTTGAAAGGATGTGACACAATGCCCAACATGAGCGTTAAAGGAACAAAAACCGAGAAGAATCTCCTGATGTCGTTTGCGGGCGAATCGCAAGCGAGAAACCGTTATACGTTTTTTTCAAGCACGGCGAAAAAGGAAGGTTACGAGCAGATCGCCGCGATTTTTGAGGAAACGGCCAACCAGGAAAAGGAACACGCCAAGCGGTTTTTCAAATTCCTGGAAGGCGGCGGACTGGAAATTACCAGCACCTTTCCTGCCGGTAAGATCGCCTCGACCGGGGAAAATCTCATCGCCGCCGCCGAAGGGGAACACGAGGAATGGTCGATCGTCTATCCCCAATTCGCAAAAATCGCCGCTGAGGAAGGTTTTACCGCAATTTCCAAGGTGTTTGAGTGTATTGCTCAGGTGGAAAAAATGCACGAAGACCGCTACCTCGCTCTGCTGAAAAACATCAAGGAAGGACGGGTTTTTGTCCGTGACCTTGAAGTGGATTGGCAGTGCCGGAACTGCGGTCTCGTGTATCGCGGCAAGTCGGCACCCGATTCCTGCCCCGCCTGCGCACACCCGAAAGCCTATTTCCAGTTGTTCGTCCCGGCCTGGTGAAGTCACGATTGCCGGTTTTCCCGAGTTGATCGTGTGGTTTGGGACACACGCCAAAATCAGTTGCTCGATTAATCAAAGCCGCTAGAGAGCGGAATGACCGCTCCGTTACCGTTGCGGCTCTGATTGAAATGATCATGTAGTTTTTGTGAGACACCTTAGCGTGAAGGATTCATCGGAAATCGATTTCTTCCGCTGTTGGCAGGTCGTCGAGCGATTCGAGTTGAAAGAGTTGCAAAAACCGGTCCGTGGTGCGATAGAGAGTCACGGTTTTTTTTTGATTGAGAATTTTCTGTGTGTCGATCAGTCCGTACCGGACGAGTTGTTGCAGAATCGATCGGCTCGGCGATTTGTGGATTTTTTGCACCGCGTCGGCTGTGATCGGTTGGCGGTATGCGACGATGGCCAACACGTCGATGGCCGTCTGCGAAAGTTTCGTTTCGCGTGTTTTATTGTAAAACCTGGCACGTACCGGCTCAAATTCCGGTCGCAGGACCATGTGATACCCGTCGCCTTCCCGGATGATGTGGTATGGGGCGGCGACCCGGGCGTATTCCGTGTTCAAGTCCTGCACGATTTCGACGAGTTCCTCCGGCGCGACGTTCCGCATGAGTTCCGCCGCACGTTCCGGCACGAGCGGTTTGTTCTCGCGGTTGCCGACAAAGAGCATCGCCTCGAAAATCGTGCGCGGGCTTAACTCACAGCGTTCCTCGTCCGAAGCGGCAATGGATTCATAAGGCTCGCCATTCTCGTCGAGATCGCGTTCCGCAACGGCGGGTTGGTTTTCCGGAGCATCACCGGATTCATCCACAGATTCGTCATGCAACCGGACGAATCCGGCCGTTGAATCGGCGTCTTGCGTATTGAGATTGGCAAACGCCGCTCGCAACGTGTCAAACGACAGGATCGTTTCGTCGTCGTCCGGTTCAAGCGGAAACGTGAAAATTTCGTCGGCGTTTTGGTCGTCATTCGGGGACATCAATTCATTACGATGAAATGGATTCAGCTTGTTCCCATTCTTTGGCCGCTTCTTTGAATTGTTCCGCCAGTTCCAAATTACGGGCTATGATCTTTTCAAATTCCAGCACCTTTTCTTGCGGCATGTAGGAATTGGCAACTTTCAAAAGCTAATTACCCAGGGCGACGGCGAGTACGCCTTGCCCTGGTCTATTATAATGCCCTTCCAGGGCATTATAATAGACTTATTCGGAAATTCAATAAATACCTGCCCAAACTACCCATATTGTTGATTTTTGGAAAAATGGGCAATGACATTTCTGGGTTTCCGAACAAGTCTAATGAACTTCAATTCGATAACAATGGGCTAGAAAAACAGCCAGCTTTTGGTCTTTGCCCTGGCCGAGCGCATGTACTCTTTGCGGAGCATGGTGCTTTCCTTGAGGCGGTCGTCCGGGAAGTTGACGTTGACCATTTCGAGCGTCAGCATGTAATCCTTTTGCTTGTCGATGTTGTCAACTGTCGTGCCGGATGTCAGCTTGCCAAACAAAAGGTACTCGAACGGTGCCCCTTCCTGCTGCATGGCCGCCGAAAATGTCGCCATGTTGACCGGAAGGAACAGGTCATCCGGGCGAAAACCGGTATTTCGCAACACGCCCTTGACAGCGCGCGGGCTGACCGTGGTAAATGAGGTCGAATCGCTGATTTTTGTATCGATGATCTCCTCCAACTGCTCCTTGAAATCACCGATTTCCTCATTGGTTTTGTTTTCCAGTTCAATAAAACACACCCGACGGACGGGCAGACCATCGTAGGAAAGCGGTACGGTATCCGACGTCAGCGGCTGCATGTAGGCTTTGGCCAACAACTTGTCGGTCGTCTCGCATACAATGGGACGGAACACTTCGGCACCAGCCTGATGGCTACCGACCTTATTCCCTTCGGTGCTTCTCATCACCCGGCCTTTTTGCGTACCCCGGCAACCGGATACTCCCAGCACAACCCCTCCGCCAAGCAATGCGACAGATCGGTACAAAAAACAACGGCGATTCAAGCGTTTCATTTTTGGGAATCCTTTCCCGATTTGTGTAATTGCGGCATTTTGCCTGCATTGCGGAGTGATTCAAAGCGGCCAATAATAATCTGTATCCTATTAACGGCCAAAAATGTATCAAGTGTTAAGCAAAAAATCGCTCCCTGGAACGAATGTGAGAATCATACCAGATCATGCCGTGATTCGACAAGAGGAATATTGGCAAGAGCGGAGAGCTAAAGAAAAGTAAACGAAAAAATCTGACTGTTTTCCAGTTTGCGCATTTTTCCCATTTTGCTTCTCCGACTTCACAGAAAATCATCATGCCGCATGATGCCGGATTCGTCTTCAACTTCGGCGTGTGTTTGCCAGCGCCAGCGACGGGTACCACGTTTTTTTTCCTTGCGGATTTCCGTTCGCTGTTTGATTCGTAGTCCAAAAAAGGCTTTAACCCGATCCAGGAAAGTCGGTTCGAGGATATACTCCACTTCGACGAGTTCATGCGGCTGTTCCGGGTCGAGATAAAGCTTTCGCATCGACGTTTTCGGGCCAAAATCACCGCCGCAAACACTGCAAGGTGCCGTGTTTTTCGGAGGGCGAACCGCATGGCCGCAACTGCGACACATGTAGCGGTATTCCCAGGGACCGTAACCGTAATGCTTTTCTTTCATGTCAGGCTTCCGGCGTCATTAGTAATCAATAACACTGGCTGTTGCCACCCGGTCTTCCAGATTCGGACGGAACAGCGTTGCAATCAAAAGCGGCAAATACCATGCCATGTAAAGTCCGCCCTGATGCGCTTGCCAAAACTGAATCCCGATCAAAATGATCGTCGAGCAGCACATCAGCGTGGCCAAGTGTTTTCGCGAAGGCCAAAAAAGCACACCGACGCAATAAATGATAAAAATCACCATGATCGGAATGCGGTAAACCGGGGGAAAGTCCTCCCAAATTCCGTCCGGTGTATGCAAAACCAGATTGTTCGCCCCGATCATATTGAGCCATTGCTCGCCGTAATTCCCAAATTCGTGAGGTGAACACAGTAGCAACAGGTAAAATACAAGTATAATTCCCACCGTGCCGATCAGGAAACGAAAAAATCCGCGTTTCCAATAATAACTGCACAAGAGAGGCATAAGAAAGATCGGGTGAAACATCAGTGATGCCGCCCCGCCGATGCAAATCCCGGAAAAAAACGGCCGTCTGTACAAAGCAACAGCCCATAAAATTAACGCACCGGGAATCACGTGGTCCAGCCGCCCGGTCATCTGGTTGACGTAGGGCAAAAGCAGGTACAGCATGGCCGCCGAGACACCCGAGACCAGATTGTTGAAGTGGCAGTGTCCGATATGAATCAGTCCGAAAATAATCGTAATATGCCCCAGCATGACGAGTAAAATGACAAACATTTCAAACCAAACGGAATATTTTGATGCAGAGTCCGTTGCTTTCTGAAGTACTCTTGGCGCGTCGTGGGGAAAAGATTCGGAAACATCAAAACCCTGCCCGCCAAACGATTGTTCCAATTCGATTCCGGCGAGGTCCGTTGTTTCTTGGTGTTGCAGATAGGCCACCGAAATGACAGGGGAATAGTTTTCGGGTTCGTCATGCGCGAGAACGATTTCGCTGGCAGAACTGGCAGAAGTTGCCGGCCCTATCCAGGTTTCAAGGACATCACGAACAAACGCGTCCGCATCCCGGGTTTCGTTGTGGAAAACCGTCTTTGGATTCCGATGTTTGCTGACTGCGGCGGCTTTTTCTTTGAGATAGATCGGTAGAAAAGCGCGATCCGGTGCCATGACCTGATTTGTCATGTCCGTCAGCGCAAGGAATGGTCGAAAGCCTGCGACCCGTGACTGGAGCGGCTTCTGGGAATGCTCCCAATCGTTCAGTGTCATGATCTGTTCAAGCCGCAACGTCTGCACCGAATCAATCGTCGCGCCACGATTGATCGCGATATTGGCAACCATGAATGCGACGAGCAAAATCACCGCAAGTGTCATGCCTCCGGGATTGAGATTGGGTTCCAGCAATGGTCGGCGAACCATCAAAAGATCCAAAAAAAGCCGGACAATAAACAAAAAACCACAGGCAAAGAGCCAGAGATACCCCCAGCGGGAAGCGTTCATGGCAAGGAAGAGCAACCCCGGCGTCAGGAGCAGCAATCCAAGCAAATCAAGGTTGCGGACGCTCCAAAAGCGGTTAAACTTGTAAAATACGGCAAATATGATCATCGACGACAGGTAAAACCATGTCGTTGGGAGCATTTCGTATTGAAACAGGGAGGAAGGCATTCCCGTAACCTGAATGATCTAAGGCCAAATGAAAAACACATCAGGATGACTATTTGGAACAAAAAACAGAAATTGTCCGTAGCAAACTGTCACCCATTGTATTTTAACAGAAAATTACTCATTTCGGTAGTCATTTGTCCCGAAACTTTTCCAAAAAAAACTGATTTCAGAAAAATGTATCAAACTTAACAAGTATGTTTGGAATAACCGACAAGAATGGATCAAAATAACAGTTCGATTTATGTTAGGCGTGTGGCTCACTTCTTTCGTATTTGATCATGTTATTTGCGGTGCAATAATCAAACAGTCAACTGTAAACGATATTAAAAATGGACTTATCCCAAATTGCAGAAAACGTTTTCACTGTCACGGAACAGATTCGACAGGCAGCCCACCGTGCAGGGCGGTCACCAGACGCAGTGAAACTGGTTGCGGTCAGCAAATATGCGACAAAAAACGACGGCATTATTGACGCTTTGATTGCCGCCGGGTGTTGTGATTTCGGTGAAAGCCGCCCACAAATGCTCATGGAAAAAGCCCTGCATTTTTCCGGGCAAAAAAAGAAACTCAACTGGCATCTGATCGGCACATTGCAAAAAAACAAAGTGCGGAAAGTTCTGCCATACCTTTCGCTGATCCACTCGCTTGATTCCGTGCCATTAATC
>WRMR01000202.1 GCA_009776995.1 Planctomycetaceae bacterium
CAGCGATTTCATAATGGGCGGGCCAGTGTCCTTCCAAGGGGAAGTGGGAGAAGAAACCGTAGTACAACAGCGTCACCAGTCCGAGTCCGGCAGCAACGTAAAACCGGTGCAGGTTGCTTTCCCACCAATGCGCGGTGGCCGGAACCAGCGGCAAAATCGCGATGCTCAGAAGCAACAGCGCAAACGGAGCGACCATGAGATACGGCGGATGTTCGGCAGGCTTCGCTTCAGATTGCGATTCTTCGCCGTGTGCCGTACCGTGATCTCCATGTTCCGCTTCAATAACTTGTTGTGTCCAGCCCTGCGGCAGTCCGCGCGAGACCATATAGCCGTAGCCGCAGAGAATCAGGAAAATGATCAAGGCAACAAGCCCCAGCCGGGGAACCTTGTTGACGTGTGCGTGTGGATGTTCGTTTTGAGTCATGGGGTTCCTTTGAAATCCGTCTGTTTATCGAAAACAGCACAATTATACTCATGGTTATCAGTTTGGGAAGTATTGCACACCCAACAAACCATTCTTGTTACTTTATGAACTTGCGCTATAATATGGTGAAAAAGCCGTATTGGCAGTAAAATATTGGCAATAAATATTGGCCGAATCACTTCATTGCTAGGGAATTTACCGATGACGCTGTTTGAAACACTGGTATCGAATACGATAAAAGAGTTCAAAAATCAATTTGGCGTGGAACCCAAGTGGCTCGCTTCGGCTCCGGGACGGGTGAACCTGATCGGCGAGCACACAGACTACAACGATGGTTTCGTGTTCCCGATGGCCATTGAGCGGCAAACGGTCGTCGCGGCGGCACCTTTGGAAAAGGGACCGGCAAAGGTCTTCAGCGTCCAAACCGATGAAATGGTTGATATTTACGTCGATGGTTCGAGCAAACCGCCGATAACTCCGGCAGACGTCAAGTGGTCGAGCTACGTGCAGGGTGTGGTTGCCTGCTGTTTTGAGGCTGGGCTCAAGGTGCCGCCATTCTGTGCGGTGATCAACTCGAACGTCCCGCTTGGCGGCGGGCTGTCGAGTAGTGCGAGCCTTGAAGTTTCCGTCGCAACGTTGCTCGAAACCATTGCCGGCAAAAAACTTGGGGAAAAGCAAAAGCCGCTCGTTTGCCAAAAGGCCGAGCATTCGTATGCCCACATGCCCTGCGGAATCATGGACCAGTTTGTCTCGGCACTTGGGCAAAAAGATCAATTGCTGCTACTTGATTGCCGTACACAGGAGCCGAAAATGATTCCATTGTCGGACGAAAGCGTTTCTGTATTTATCATCAACAGCAATCGGAAGCACGAACTGACCGGCAGTGAGTACCCGGAACGCCGGGCACAGTGCCATGAAGCGGCGGAAGTGCTGGGTGTGCCGAAACTTCGTGACGCCGACCTGATGATGCTCGAAAGCGCGCGCGACAACCTGGCCGACAAGCAGTACCGACGGGCAAAGCACGTGATTTCTGAGGATATTCGTACACAGGCGATGGCCGAGGCACTCATTGCCGGGGATTGGGAACGTTGTGGCGAACTGATGTATCAGAGCCATTTTTCCATGTGTACTGATTTCGAAATTACGACGCCGGAACTCGATTTGCTCGTGTCACTTGCACGATTGCTTGGCGTCGAAGGCGGAGTTTACGGCTCGCGCATGACTGGCGGCGGTTTCGGCGGTTGCACCGTGAGTTTGGTGAAAACAGATAAAATCGAGAAAGTGTCGGACTTTATCCGAAAAAACTACCACGCTGTCACGGGCATCGAACCCACCATTTTCGCCACACGACCGGCGCAAGGAGCGGTGGCATTGTGAGTTTGGAGTTTGTTGCCCCCGCAACAACAGCCGGAATGAAGCGTAGCAAAATGACGGGATTTTTCAGGCGCGGTTGAAGCACGGATTTTTTCAAGAATTTGATGGCCGACTGGGCATTGGCAATCAACAATGAGCAACTTTTCAGAATCCCGCCGCGATGAAAATGACAGATGAAATTCTTGTTGGAAAACAACCGATGAATCCCCGTGTTACGGCTGTTGTACCGAACGATGATTACACGCTGACCTTGACGTTCGTCAACGGCGAGGTCAGGCGGTACGACATGAAACCGTTGCTCGACAAGGGTGTGTTTCGCGAATTGCAGAATATCGGATATTTTCGTTGCGTCCGCGTTGACCGGGACGGTTTCGGAACGGTGGAATGGCCGCACGAACAGGACATCTGCCCCGACACGCTGTATTTGGACAGCGTACCGGAGGAGACTTCGGTTGCCAATTGATGTTGGCCGCAGATGGCACGGAGAGCACGGATTGATGGCAGGGTGGCATGCATGGGTTCTTGCCCTTGTGACACTCTTGTTCCCATGCAGGCTGTTTTGTTTTTGCGGCCACAAGTGCAATAATTGTTACAAAAAGCCGTGGTTATGGTAGAAATGACCGGGGTTTCAGGTTGGTTGACCAGGGTTTGGGGCCGGGTTGTCATGGTGAAACCACTGTTGTTCGGGATTTGGGGTTGGTCCATGAATGTTTGGACTTGGCAAGCCATACATTCAGGTTGAACTACCGGCCTTGAACCTTCACACACGGGAATATGGGTATCTTCATTGATACTTTGCGCACGGCTTTTTGTACGAATTTCGCGTTGTTTTGCAGGATAATCGACAGGTTTTAATGTTCAAACGGATTATTCCGGCGAAATATCGGTTGCAATTGATACAAAATAATCTGTTCAAGAGTGTGAAGTTTGGAGCGTGGAGTTTTGCCGAGCGTCCTAGATGCCGGTGTGGAATGATCGTTAGCCGCGTCACCCTGGGACGCGATGGGAAGACCAGTGTTTATGATGAAACCATCTATCAATATTCACCAAGACATCCTGAACAATTCCCAGAGACCGTATTTCGGTTTGAACCCCATTGACCCAAAGTGGGACGAAGTGGAAATCAAGCCGGGCTATACCGTTTTTTTTGACGGAAATGTCATCAAAAAAGTGATCTCGCTTTTTCCTCCCCCTTCAATGGAGTGGGATAAGTACCGGGAATATGACACCGAATTGCCGACACGAGACAGACAATTTGTTCTTCCAAAAACCGCAAAGGGTAAGGAAAAGAAACTCAATTACACTTCGGTCAATGCGGTCATGCCTTCGGGAGTCGAATTCCATCTGGAAATCGGCGGTCTTCGTCCGTCACTTTGGGTAGGCAACCCTCGTAATGCCATTTCACTTTCTTTGTCAGAAGAAAGAATAGAACCGAAAACGCTTGAAGAATTTCGACAGTGGCGGGATGTGTATATCGCCGATTCTCCCCCAGACCATTTTGAAAAAGTTGACAGGATGCGTAATCTCTCGCATCGAACGATCAAATATTTCAACGGCGATATTTTTCGCTTCGAAATCGGGCGTGATCATTATGGTTTTGGTATCATCATCGGTCAAATTTTGAAAATGCAAAAGGATGGTATCATACCGGAGGAACGTCATGCGTTAAACCATGTTATGATGGTCCCGCTTTTGGTACGTTTCTATCAGCTCAAAACGAAAGACCGCGAACCGGCAATTGAGACGATCACTTCGTCGCCGATGCTTCCGGCAGCAATCATGAGTGATGGTCCCGTACTGTGGGGAAGCGTTGATATTGTTGGAAATAAACAACTCCAAGCCGATGACATTGATTTTCTAATGCACGTTGGTCGTACCCACTCTGGAAAAAGAGACAGCTTTTGTTTTTGCTGGGGAATCGGTATGATGGTAACAAAAAAAACGAGCGATATGCCGAAATTGAAGGATACAAGATATCCACATGGTTGTGACTTTTTTAATAACGGTGTTGACTGTGGCGTAGATACATCAATAGTTCTTCGTGCCATGCGCGGTGAATACCCTCACCAGGCATGGCGAGACATTTGTCACCCGGACAACAGTTTTCACAAAGAAGCCGTATTTCAATACCTCCAACTGCCTTTGAGTATCTCTTTCGACGAATTCAATTCACAACATAACGGCATGACCCGGCAGCAATATGCCGATTATGCGAACAAATATCTGCGGGTTGAAAAAACCTCAACACCCTCTAAAAAAGGTCGTTCGTCATCACAAAAACAATAAACCCAACCATGCGCGTCGCGGGGCGACGCGGCTAACGCCGTGATCACAGATCACGGCTCGTCAACTGACAACTAAAAACTGACAACTAACAACTAAAAATGGAACTCCCCAAACAGTACGAACACAAAGACGCCCAGTTGCGATGGTCGCGATTTTGGGACGAACGCGGCTTTTTTCACAGCGATCCGAACCCGGAGAAGACGCCGTTTACGATTGTCATTCCGCCGCCGAACGTTACGGGGGCGTTGCACCTCGGGCACGCGCTGAACAACACCTTGCAGGACATCGTCATCCGTCATCACCGGATGCGCGGGTTTGAAACGCTGTGGGTGCCGGGCGTCGATCACGCGGGCATCGCCACGCAGGCGGTCGTCGAACGGCGGCTCCTCGAAGAGGAAGGCAAGACGCGGCATGACGTCGGACGTGAAGGACTCGTTGCGCGCATCTGGGCGTGGAAAGACCAGTATCAGGCACGCATCATCAGCCAGCTCAAGGAAATGGGGTGCAGTTGCGACTGGCGGCGCACGCGATTCACGCTCGACGGGATGTGCGCGAAGGCGGTGCGGCATTTCTTCTTCGGACTGTTCCGGGAAAAACTGATCTATCGCGGCAAGCGGCTCGTCAACTGGGATACGCATCTCCAAACAGCGGTCAGTGACGATGAAGTGTATCATGAGGAGGTCGCCGGGCATTTCTGGTATGTCAATTACCCGGTCATCGACCCCAAGCCGGGCGAACCGGAGTTTGTGACTGTGGCCACGACTCGCCCGGAAACCATGCTCGGTGATACGGCCGTGGCCGTGCATCCGTCGCCGCGTGCCGCGTTCGATCAACTCGAAACGGAACTGAACGCCGAATTGAAAACGGCTTCTGAAAAAGACATGCCGGAACTGACCGCCAAAATGGAAGCCTTACAAGCCCGGCGTCGAGAGATGCTGGTACAACTCGAAACGCTTGCGGCAATGGCGAGCGACGGCCGCATGGTCATGTTGCCGCTCTTGAATCGTCGGATTCCGCTTGTCTGTGACGAATGGGCGAAGCCTGAACTCGGAACCGGTTGCGTCAAGGTCACACCGGCGCACGACCCGAACGACTATGAAGTTGGTCAGCGACAAAATCTGCCGATGGTCAACATTCTCAATAAGGATGGAACGCTCAACGAAAACGCCGGACCGTATCAGGGCTTGCCGAATCTCAAAGCACGCGCTGCTGTGGTTGCCGACCTTGAAAAGGCCGGGTTGCTCGTGAAAACGGAAGACCGGATCATTGACCTGGCCCACTCCGACCGCTCGAAAACGCCGATTGAGCCGTATTTGAACGACCAGTGGTTCGTCAAAATGGACAGGCTTGCGCAATCGGCGATGGATGCGGTTCAAACGCAAAGCGCAGAGTGCAGAGTGCAGAGTGAGCAAGTACAAATTACGCCATCGCGTTATGCCAAGACTTACCTCGACTGGCTGGGCGAAAAGCGGGATTGGCCGATTGGACGCCAACTCTGGTGGGGGCATCAGATTCCGATATGGTTCTGCGAGTCAGCAACCGAAGCGGAACTGCAAAAGGCGTTTGTCGGGCGTGATGACGTAATCTGGCAGCGCGACGACGAAACCGGACAGTGGTGGATTTGCTCGCAAACGGAAGACCTCGCGGCGGACGCCGTGCCGGGGCATACACTCGTGCGTGAAGAGGACGTACTCGATACCTGGTTCAGCTCGGCCCTGTGGCCGCATTCGACACTCGGCTGGCCGGACGAAACGCCGGAAATGGCCTGTTATTATCCGACCAACGTGCTGATTACCAGCCGGGACATCATCACGCTGTGGGTCGCACGCATGGTGCTGGCAGGTTTGTTCAACGTCGGCAAAATCCCGTTCCCGAACGTTTACATCCACCCGAAAATTCTCGACAGGTACGGCGAAACAATGTCGAAAACGAAAGGCAACGGTGTTGACCCGGTCACGATCATCAACAAGTTCGGTGCCGATTCGTTGCGATTCGCTCTGACGCACCTGACCACCGAAAGCCAGGATGTGCGTTTGCCGCTGGATTTTGAATGTCCTCATTGCCAGGCGGCGATTGAGCAGACGAAGGAAAACCGCATGTTGCCGCGTGTGAAATGTCCCAAGTGCAAAAAAGAATTTGCAACGCAATGGGCGGAAAAACCGGAGGACAGGCAACTGCCCGCCGCACCGGTTGTCGGCGAACGTTTCGAAGTCGCGCGGAATTTCTGCAACAAACTCTGGAATGCGGCGAGATTTGTCATGATGAACGTCGTTGAATCAGAGCCGCGACAGTCATGGAGCAGTCGTATCAACAACACGGACCTGCTGCTCGAAGACAAGTGGATTCTCAGCCGTCTGGCAACCGTGACGCAACAGGTGACCGATGGCATTGCGAACTATCGTTTCGCGGAAATTGCGCGGACGCTTTACGATTTCGCCTGGGATGAGTTTTGCAGCTTTTACGTCGAGATGGTCAAGTACCGGCTGTCCGATCCGCAATTGCGTCCGACGGCGGAACGGGTGCTTGTGCATGTTCTCGATACGCTTGTGCGGTTGTTGCACCCGATCGTGCCGTTCGTGACAGAGGAAATCTGGCAAAGGCTGAATGAAATTGCACCCTGTCGCGGATTATCAACTGTTGCTGATCAAGTAGCCGCCGATCTCCGAGCGGCGGAAAGCGTCACCATTGCCCCGTGGCCGGAAGCGGATATGTCGGCCATCAATCCGACCATCGAAATGCGCTTCGGACGGTTTCAGGAAGTGTTGCGCGCTTTGCGCGAAGTGCGTTCGCGGCAGAATGTGCCGCCGAAAACCGAAATGCGGTTCGTCGTCAAGTGCGACCCGGAACTGGCAACACTGCTCGAACCGATGACGCCGTACTTCCGGTCGATGACCGGGGCGGTCGCGCAAGGCTGGGGATCGGACGTTGCCGTGCCGGCACTCTCGTCGAACGTCGCGATTTCCGGAGCCGAGATTTATGTTGACCTGGCCGGGCTGATCGACATTGAAGCCGAGTTAGCCAAAAAAATGAAGGACATTCAAAAACTCGAAGGCTTGATCAAGGGCAAGGAAACCAAACTGGCCAACGAAGCCTTCCTCAGCAAGGCACCACCTGAGGTTCTCGAAAAAGAACGTGAATCGCTCGCCGACCTGAAAAGCCAACTCGCCGCCGCGCAGGACGCGTGCCGGGTGCTACGGGGCAATTATAGCTCATTGCAAAAAATCTGCAACACAGCATCGGAAGTAGATGCCCCTGAGCAGGCTTGGATTTTTTGACATGGCTTGGAGTTTGTTTTTGGTCAGTTTCTTTAATTCTTCTTTGGATTTTGCTTGATGGGATTTCAATTCTTGGCATTTCAAATGGTTCCAAACCTTTTCGTCGGGGTTCCAATCAGGCGAGTAAGGCGGAAGGTAAAAAACATGAAGGCGTTTTTGATTCTCGATAAATTTCCTTGTCATCTTCGACGTGTGAGGGGTGGCTTGATCCATCACCACGACGAGATGGCGGCGGGGATGATGAAACAACATTTGACGCAAAAATTCAATCATCTCGGCAGAGGCGATTCGTTTTTCGTAAAGGCGAAACACCAGGGAACCTCGGTCACTGATCGCCGACATGGCCGAAACACTTCCACGCAATCCCGTCACTCCGGCCTTGGGTGTTTGTCCGCAAGGTGACCAAGTCTTGCCAAGGAACGCTGTCAACGAAACGTTCGATTCGTCTTGGAAATACAAAATCGCCCTGTTTTCAGCGACGCAACGCTTGATTTTCGGTATCTCGTATCGTCGCCATTTTTTTCGCTCCTCTTCGTCCGCTTCGTAATATTCACGCTCCGGTTTTTGATACGTCAGCCCGGCATCGACAAGACGCCGCCAAATGGTATGCTTGGAAACATCGACTTGAAACGTTTCCATGATCACCTGATGCAACCGACCGACAGTCCACAGATCGGATTCGAAGCCATAGGAAACGGCGGAGGCGAGAACGATTCCCCGAAGTTCATTTTCCGTCAATTCGTTCAACAATTTCGGTCGCCCACTCCCCTCCTTTCGATTCAAACCGTCAATGCCATTTTGCTGCCGGCTTTCAAGCCAACGGTACAATGTCGAACGGTCAACGCCGTAAGCCGTAGCAACCTGACCTTTGGGAATACCACGATCAACTGCTTCAACCGCCCTCAAACAAACATCAAATGTGGAATAAGTCCTCACTTCGCTCATCGCGGTGTTCTACCAAAAATCAGCAGAACTTGTCAAGGCGAATGTTGCAGTTTTTTTGCAACGGGCTATAAGAGTTTGGAGAGTGGAGTTATTTCATCGTGAGTCAGGGACGAAATCCCCGGATTGTTCCGCGTTTTAGTCGCATCACCCTGTGACACGCATCGCAGGGCAGTCGCGCCGTGACCGCCGCTGTT